>NZ_JASCPK010000329.1:0-463 GCF_029959385.1 Pseudomonas sp. PS01303 | reverse complement strand
GGCTTGCTCGCGAAAGCGTCGTGTCCGCTAATACACAATTGACTGACACGACGCCTTCGCGAGCAAGCCCGCTCCCACAGGAATTGCGGTGGGCTCTAGAGGTCAGTTGGTGCGCTTGTCATCGCCGGGTTCGCCGCCGACGTGCACACCGCGATCGTCACCCGGTTCGCCCGCTGCGTGCAGGCCTCGGTCATCGCCGACTTCACCGGCGCGATGGACGCCATGATCGTCGCCGACTTCACCCGCCCGGTGAACACCGTGATCATCGCCCGGTTCGGCGTGGGTGCCGTTGCGGCCGGAGGATGACGCGGAATTGCCCGAGTGTCCGGAGCCTTGGCCGCTGCCGCTGTGACCACTGCCGCCCTCACCGTGGCCACTTCCACCATTGCCACTGCCGCCATGACCGCCACCATTTCCACCGCCACCGCCACCGCCACCGCCTCCGCCATGCCCACCACCATTT
>NZ_JASCPK010000328.1:0-491 GCF_029959385.1 Pseudomonas sp. PS01303 | reverse complement strand
TCAGTTGTGTATAAGAGACTGGTGTGAGCCTGCTCGCGATGGCGTTGTGTCAGCCACCTTCTTCGGCGCAGACACTGCGCTATCGCGAGCAGGCTCACTCCTACAGTTTTGTTTATTACTGGGGGCTGTTGAACTGGTCGGAATAGCTGCCAGTCATCAATGCCGACGCAACGCGATCAGAACCCACGCCAACGCGAGAATAGGCGAGACGGTTGGCGTTTAAGCGATCTGCGCCGTCGGATGCCACGGCACCCGCGCCGACATGATCGGATCCATCAGCGGCCACAGCATTCGCGCCGACATGATCGGAGCCGTCAGCAGCCACAGCACCCGCGCCGACATGATCAGAGCCGTCAGCAGCCACAGCACCCGCGCCGACATGATCAGAGCCGTCAGCAGCCACAGCACCCGCGCCGACATGATCTGCGCCGTCTGCTGCCACCGCACACGCGCCGACAGGATCAGAGCCGGCAGCGGCCACAGCACCCGCG
>NZ_JASCPK010000327.1:0-547 GCF_029959385.1 Pseudomonas sp. PS01303 | reverse complement strand
TACCACGTCTTTCATCGCCTCTGACTGCCAAGGCATCCACCGTATGCGCTTCTTCACTTGACCATATAACCCCAAGCAATCTGGTTATACTGTGAAGACGACATTCGCCGAAAATTCGAATTTCTCAACTAAGAGAACTCACAAATTTTACCTTAGCCTGATCCGTTACCAGTGAAAGTAACGTTCAGTCTATCTTTCTATCACATACCCAAATTTTTAAAGAACGAACTAGTCAAAGACTAGAAATCAACATTCATCATCACAACGATGGAATACTCATTTCTAAGCTTTCAAACTTCAGAAGCAGTAGTGGTGGAGCCAAACGGGATCGAACCGTTGACCTCCTGCGTGCAAGGCAGGCGCTCTCCCAGCTGAGCTATGGCCCCGTATTTCTACAGGCGTTTCCCACACAAAATTGGTGGGTCTGGGCAGATTCGAACTGCCGACCTCACCCTTATCAGGGGTGCGCTCTAACCAACTGAGCTACAGACCCAATTTCGGGCTGCTTCTTTCGTCTTCTTCAATGAATCAAGCAATTCGTGTGGGA
>NZ_JASCPK010000326.1:0-577 GCF_029959385.1 Pseudomonas sp. PS01303 | reverse complement strand
CCGTGTTGAGGTAGTTCACCGTCAACGTTGTACCGGCGGTGTCGCCGGGTAATGCGCCGTCGATCACGCCGGCCACTACGGGTTCGGGCAGTTCCAGGCGTGGCTCGCCGACCTGCAGAATATCGGCGTGAATGGATTCGCGAATGGCGTGGGTGGCGTTGACATGGTTCATCGCGCCGAGCGCGGCGTCCTCGATCAGCAACTGATAGTAGAGCTCCAGTTTGCCGCCGTTGATCGGCGTCAAATGCGCGCCGTCGATGGGGATCAGCAGCGGTTTGCCGGCACTGATGTCGCCCGCAGTGAGCGGGTACAGTGGCAGTTCCGGAAGGTAAGGGGTGAGTTCCGGGCGTGTGCCGAGCCAAAACAGTTTGATTGCCTGGCCCTTGTCAAATGAGGTGTCGAACGGAATCTCGATGCGCACCTGTTTCAACGTCGGGTCGAGCGCGCCACTCACGGCGTCCAGTGCTTTGGGGGCGGCCAGGCGTTTGATCGCACCGATGGCGCTGATGAACTGTGATTTGGAAGGCATGTCGGGCGCGCCGCTGGCCTTCTTCAGGCGATAGGACAAGGCGATCTG
>NZ_JASCPK010000325.1:0-687 GCF_029959385.1 Pseudomonas sp. PS01303 | reverse complement strand
CTAGTCTAACCTTCGGGAGGACGGTTACCACGGTGTGATTCATGACTGGGGTGAAGTCGTAACAAGGTAGCCGTAGGGGAACCTGCGGCTGGATCACCTCCTTAATCGACGACATCAGCTGCTCCATAAGTTCCCACACGAATTGCTTGATTCATTGAAGAAGACGATAGAAGCAGCTTTAAGCTCCAAGCTGATAGCTCCAAGCTAACAGTTACGCGCTCGAAATTGGGTCTGTAGCTCAGTTGGTTAGAGCGCACCCCTGATAAGGGTGAGGTCGGCAGTTCGAATCTGCCCAGACCCACCAATTTTGTTATGGGGCCATAGCTCAGCTGGGAGAGCGCCTGCCTTGCACGCAGGAGGTCAACGGTTCGATCCCGTTTGGCTCCACCATATAACTGCTTCTGAAAGCTTAGAAATGAGTATTCCATTGAGAATATTGATTTCTAGTCTTTTGATTAGATCGTTCTTTAAAAATTTGGGTATGTGATAGAAAGATAGACTGAACGTTACTTTCACTGGTAACGGATCAGGCTAAGGTAAAATTTGTGAGTTCTCTTAAATGAGAAATTCGAATTTTCGGCGAATGTCGTCTTCACAGTATAACCAGATTGCTTGGGGTTATATGGTCAAGTGAAGAAGCGCATACGGTGGATGCCTTGGCAGTCAGAGGCGATGAAAGACGTGGTA
>NZ_JASCPK010000324.1:0-721 GCF_029959385.1 Pseudomonas sp. PS01303 | reverse complement strand
ATCTGTAAGCACCGCAGATCCCCTGTAGGAGCCGAGCTTGCTCGCGAAAGCGGCGTGTCATTCAACAATAAAGTCGACAGACACACCGCCATCGCGAGCAAGCTCGGCTCCTACAAGGTTTTGGCTGTGCTCGGGGATTTGTGTTCGACCGTGAAACCTGTGGGAGCGTGGTTGACTGCGGATTATGTGGATAGCGCAAAAAAGAGTGGGAGCCAGCCTGCTAGCGATGGCGGCAGCACAGTCGAAATCAATACCGACTGACACACCGCTTTCGCGAGCAGGCTCACTCCTACAATGATTTGGTTGGACTCGGGGATTTGTGTACGGACGTGAAACCTATGGGAGCGGTCTTGCTCGCGAAAGCTATTTATCAGTGACATAGATGTTGAATGACACGACCTCTTCGCGAGCAGGCTCGCTCCCACAGGGATTGCGGTTGACTGCGGATTTTGTGGATAGCGCAAAAAAAAGTGGGAGCCAGCCTGCTGGCGATGGCGGTAGCACAGTCGAAATCAATGTCGACTGACACACCGCTTTCGCGAGCAGGCTCACTCCTACAATGATTTGGGTATGTTCGGGGATTTGTGGATGGCGCTGGAACCTGTGGGAGCGGGCTTGCTCGCGAAAGCGATGTATCAGTCGACATAAATGTTGAATGACACGACCTCTTCGCGAGCAAGCCCGCTCCAACAGCGACCGTGGTTGACTGCGGATTTGTGGG
>NZ_JASCPK010000323.1:0-825 GCF_029959385.1 Pseudomonas sp. PS01303 | reverse complement strand
TGCGCGTAGCTGACTGCACGGTTTTGTAGCGGCCTCCCCGGCCTCATCGCGAGCAGGCTCACTCCTACAGGGGAACGCATTCCAATTGTAGGAGTGAGCCTGCTCGCGATGGCCGCGACACGGTTCCAGATCAGACTTTTGCCTATACTGCCTCCCCAGCAAGCACAGACTTGCCCACCATAAAAACCATGACTGAGGCCCCCATGCATCCGCCCATCCTCAACCTGCATCAGCTCGAACTCGAACCCTTACCCGAAGCCCTCGCCCCTGAAGGCGAAACCGCGAGCCGCTATCAGCAACGCATGGCGCGGGTCGGTCAGCAGCTTGGCTCACAGAAACTCGGCTATCGCCTCTACGCCTTGCCACCCGGCATGCGCGGCAGTCCGTTTCACAGTCATCGGGTCAACGAGGAAATGTTCTACGTGGTGGCCGGGGAGGGCGAGGTGCGTCTTGGTGCCGAACGCTTTCCGATTCGCGAGGGTGATGTGATTGCCTGTCCACCGGGCGGGCCGGAGAAAGCGCATCAGATCATCAATACCAGTCAGGCTGAATTGCGTTATCTGGCGGTGAGCACCCAGCAGCAGCCGGAGATCTGTGAGTATCCGGATTCGAATAAATACGCGGTGATGGATAACTTCACGGTCGATGCCGAGGGCAATGCCTCAGGTTTCGTCGCCGTGGCGCGGCAGGCGGATGGCGTGGATTACTGGGACGGCGAATAGCCCACAGATCCTGAATTGACGCACAACCCTGTAGGAGTGAGCCTGCTCACGATAGCGGTGTGTCATTCAAAGATAATGTGACTGACACACCGCTATCGCGAGC
>NZ_JASCPK010000322.1:0-833 GCF_029959385.1 Pseudomonas sp. PS01303 | reverse complement strand
GTGTAGGAGCTGCCGAAGGCTGCGATCTTTTGATCCTGTTTTTAAAAGACAAGATCAAAAGATCGCAGCCTTCGGCAGCTCCTACAGGGGCAGGGGCATTTTCTTCAATACCGGGAACCGGGCGCTGGTTAGGGTGGGCACCTTGTTCCTTGTTTTGAAGCAGGTGTGCGATGAGTCTGATTGTTTCGATGGCGGCGTTTGCGCTGGCGGCGTCCATCACGCCGGGGCCGGTGAATATTGTGGCGTTGAGTTCGGGGGCGCAGTTCGGCTTTCGCGCCAGTCAGCGGCATGTCGCCGGGGCCACGTTAGGATTTGTGTTGCTCTTGGTGCTGATGGGGTTGGGGCTGCATGAAGTGCTGCAGCTGTGGCCGTTCATGACCCGCGTGGTGCAACTGGCCGGGGTGGCGTTTTTGCTGTTCATGGCGTGGAAATTGGCCACCGATGACGGGCAACTGAACGCCAAGGATTCAGCGCGGGCGCCGTCGATGCTGTACGGCGCGGTGATGCAATGGCTCAACCCCAAGGCGTGGCTGGCCTGTGTAGCGGGGATGGGCGCGTTTGTTGCCGATGGTGAGGCGCGGTTGGTCTGGCAGTTTGCGGCGGTGTATCTGGTGATTTGCTATGTGTCGGTGGGATGCTGGGTGTATGCCGGGACGTTCTTGCGCGGGTATTTGAGCAATGCGGCGGGGATGCGTTGGTTTAACCGCAGCATGGCGCTCTTGCTGGCAGTCAGCGCAATTTACCTGCTGATCACCTGACCCCTTGTAGGAGTGAGCCTGCTCGCGATAGCGGTCTTTCAGTAAAAAATGTGTGGCTGACACACCTCTATCGCG
>NZ_JASCPK010000321.1:0-868 GCF_029959385.1 Pseudomonas sp. PS01303 | reverse complement strand
GCCGAAGGCTGCGATCTTTTGATCTTTTTTTTTAAAAGACCAAGATCAAAAGATCGCAGCCTTCGGCAGCTCCTACAGGGGGGGCGGCGTTAGTAGACACCCGGTAACAAGCGCCAGCTGCGGGTGCAGTAAGCATCGTACTCGGCGCCAAACTGCCCGCGCAGCAGCGCCTCTTCAGAATGAATACGCGCGATCAACGGAATCAACGTCAGCGCCGCCAGCAACAACCCGACACTCGAGCGAAACGCCAGCGCCCATCCCAGCGCATTCACCACCAACCCCAGATAACTCGGGTTGCGCAGGTGCTGATAAATCCCATCCGTGACCAACCGATGCCCCGGCTGAATCGCCACCAACCCGCTGAATCGGTGGCCCAAGACAAACACCGGCCACAAGCGCAGCGCCCCGCCAATGATGAACAACAACGCGCCAAGCCAGCGCACACCTTCGCCGCCAAACGTCCAGAAATTCAGCCGGTCGCAGTAAGCCGGCAGAAAACCGCTGAGCAAACCAATCACGCCAAACGCCGGAAGCACCCAGCGATTGGCGCGATCCTCGCGTTCGCCGGAGCTCAGGTTGACCTCGGTAAACATCGACGCGATCACCATCGCCACGGTGGCCAGCGCGACCACCACCAGCGAGCCGTGGGAAAAGAACATCCCCACGCCACCAATGCCCCACACCGCCAGGCCCAGATAGGCGAGGGTAGCGAGCACGGCGACCACGGTCATTTGCGCTGACATTCTCATGGCGTTCTCACGGCGGCATACACACTCTTGCAGTGTAGATCCCCGTAGGAGCTGCCGAAGGCTGCGATCTTTTGATCCTGTTCTTTTAAAAACAAGATCAAAAGATCGCAGCCTTCGGC
>NZ_JASCPK010000320.1:0-893 GCF_029959385.1 Pseudomonas sp. PS01303 | reverse complement strand
GAGCCTGCTCGCGATAGCGTCGTATCAGTCGACATCTTCTTTGACTGAACGAACGTTATCGCGAGCAGGCTCACTCCTACATTATTGGGTTTTGTGTTGGCCTGATTACGGGTTACGCGCCAGATGCTCCGGCTGCAACACCCGCTTCGCGCTCAGATAAGCCTTCTGCCAATACGCCTTCGACAGACTGTCCAGCTTCACCGTCCCACCCGTGGCCGGCGCATGCACGAAGCGCCCTTCACCAACGTAAATCCCCGCATGACTGACCTGCGAACCACCATTGGTGGCGAAGAAGATCAGGTCGCCGGTCTGCAAGCCTTCCTTACCGACATTCGGCGCCTGCATCACGATCAGGTCGCGCGTGGTGCGTGGCAGGTTAATACCCGCCGCATCGCGATAAACAAAACCAATCAGGCCACTGCAATCAAATCCCGAATCCGGCGTATTGCCGCCCCAGCGATACGGCGTGCCGACCAGGCCGAGCGCGCGAAACAGCACGTCTTCAGCAGCAGGCGAAAAAGATTCTGAGGGGGCGAACACGATCGGGGCGCGAACCACCGGCGCAGGCGGCGGTGTGCGACTGGCGCAAGCGCTGAGCAGCGCTGCGAAGGCGATCAAAACGAGGCGGGCCGACGTGGTCATAAGCAGAACATCCTGATCTGGCTGCGGCTAATTCTGCCGATTGGGCAGAAAACAAAACCGCCTGCGTACGCACGCAGGCGGTTTGCCATCAATATAGATTCAGGATTCTAGCGGCTACGCGGCAAACTTCAAGTAAGACTTTAACTTCACCTTGTAAAGTATAGGTCTACTCCCTTGCCGGGAACCGTTTTGTCGCTGCGAACGCAGCGCCCACGGGGGTATTAATTGCGGGCGGTGACCACCGTGGGGGG
>NZ_JASCPK010000031.1:0-51248 GCF_029959385.1 Pseudomonas sp. PS01303 | reverse complement strand
CTGACGGGCCCCTTCGCGAGCAAGCCCGCTCCCACATTGGATCTGTGGCGTACACAAAACCAATGTGGGAGCGGGCTTGCTCGCGAAGGCGGCCGTCCAGACACCGCCAATCCATGATCTGACCACAACCGCCCAATCCCCGTATAATCGCGCTCTTTTTTCCCGAAGGCACCTCGCTCGTGGCAGACAAACGGTACAGCTGCATTGGTTTGTATAACCCCAAATCACCGGAGAACGTCGGTTCGGTGATGCGCGCCGCAGGCTGCTACGGCGTCGCATCGGTGTTCTACACCGGCAAGCGTTATGAACGCGCCGCCGACTTCGTCACCGACACCAAACGCGTGCACTACGACATCCCGCTGATCGGCATCGATGATCTGAAAAAAATCCTCCCGCTCAACTGCGTGCCGGTCGCCGTGGAACTGGTCGAAGGTGCCCGTCCGCTACCTGAATACACCCACCCGGATCGCGCCCTGTACATCTTCGGCCCCGAAGACGGTTCGCTGGATAAAGAGATCCGCGACTGGTGCGAAGACGTCGTGTACATCCCGACCACCGGCTGCATGAACCTCGCTGCCACCGTCAACGTCGTGCTCTACGACCGCATGGCCAAAGGCCTGAATACCCGCTCCGGGCCGAAATTCCGCTGAAGCGTCGCACATCCGATGGAACAAGCTGACCGCTCGCGCAGTCAGCTTATTTATCCATTACTCATAGCCTGGAGAAAGATCATGACCGAGCTCAAACGCGTCGAACGTATCGAATCCACCCCGTTTCAGAGCCGTTCCGAGCAGAACGTCGAAGGCTGGGAGCGCATCGGCTCGCTGGCCGGTGGCGTGATCATGGTCGGGAAGGGCCTGCGCCGTGGCGGTGTGTTCGGTTTGATTCAGGTGGCGATTGGCGGCGTGGCCATGGCTCGCGGTATTACCGGGCACAGCTCGGTGAAAAGCCTGATCGAGAAAAGCCGTCAGGACATGAATAACGTGCGGGCGAAGATCGAGCGTGCCGGGGAAGAGTTGAGCAAGCTGAAGGCGAATGCCGAAGCGGCGACCAGCTCGGCGACGGTGACCGGCAATGATTCAGTGAAATCGCCGAAAGCCGGGGTTTGATCCAGCATTTGCGCTGGGGCTGATGGCCCCTTCGCGAGCAAGCTCGGCTCCTACAAGGTTACTGCGTGCGCCACACATGCCGTAGGAGCAAAGCTTGCTCGCGATGGCGGTGTCACTGAAGTAACTCGGTATCAAGGACTTTAGAGGACTCGCCGAGCACGCTCTCAGCCAATTGCACAAACTCTTTAGTACTCACCGTCCCCAAATGCATCGCTCCCCGCAATACGTCATCCAGCGAACGTTTATTGCGGGTCTTCAAACGAATCTCGCGATCCAGTTCCTGCAACACAATCACGGCTTTTGCTACCTGCGCCGGGCTGATCTGTTCACCGCGCAGTGTCGTGACTTTCTGGCTGTCCCTGGCCAGTTTCGCCTGCAGACTCTGATAGCGCTCATCACTCATGCCACCGGCACGGCGCAGCAATTCGATCGCGTAATACTCGGCAAAGCCTTCGCTGATCCAGTCGCTGCGCTGCTCGTCGTGAATCCGCCCAAACACCTGCGCCAGTTCACGCACCAGCGCACTGCTGCCGCTTTCACTGACCAGCGGCAAGCGCGTGTTCACGTAGATCGATTCATGCGCACCGAGGCTGCCGCGCCACATCGGGTCGTTGGCGCCGACGATCAGCAGCTTGACCGGATGACGTGGATAAACCGCCTGCACCTGCGGCCAGACGAAGGTCAGCAACGTCAGTACGTCCATGCGCCTCATGCCCTGCCCTTGCGGTGAGGCGACGGTGACTTCGGTTTCGCCCAGACGCGTGCGACGGCTGCCGAGCTTGCCGACGAGCATCCAGCCGGTCGGGCGGTCGAACAGGCGTGAAGGGTTGTCGATGCGGAATTTGTTTTTGCCGATTCTTGGCCAGGCGGTTTCGACGCTTTTCCAGCCATCGGGCAATTCGAATTGCAGGCGCGAGACCAGTTCCGTGCCGTCCTGCTGATCGAGTTTGGCTGGCGGCACCAGTTCATCACCGCGCAGCAGCGCCCAGCTCGGCGTCATGCGGGTGTCGAAGCTGCCGTTTTTGCGACCGTGGCTGATGCGTACGCGGTAGGTCAGGCTGGCCTTGGCACTGGTCGGGCGCCAGACGCCGCGCGCGTGTTTGCCTGGAGTCAGCAGCCATTGGCCATCGGCTTTGAAGTCGCTGTAATGGCTGCCGTCGCCGAGGTCGAAATCGAGGCTGCGCACGGCTTCGCCTTTGGCCAGGGTCAGGCGCACTTCGGCCTGATCGCTCTGTGGCAACAGGCGTATGTGGTAATCGAGATCGACTTTTTTTGCTGCCCAGACGGGCGCACTGAACATCAGCAGGCCGATCAGCAACGCTCGCAGCAAACCCACAGCCATACCCACTCCTTGTGGCAGTCAGAATTATTGTGTGAGTGCTGCGCACTCAATATCGGGAGCAAGCTCCCTCGCTACAGGTTATCCCGTTAGCCAGCGCGGAAAATCAGGTGATCTTCCCAGTCATCTTCCGGCACGCTGCCCTCGGCGAGCATACGCCCGGATTGTGAAATTCGTTCGTGGTGCACCGCCTCGCGATCGCCACTCACCAAGTGATGCCACGACGGCAGATCCTTGCCCTCGCTGACCAGTCGATAACCGCAGGTCGGCGGCAGCCATTTGAATTCTTCGGCCTGGCCCGGCGTGAGCTGGATGCAATCCGGGACAAACTTGATGCGATTCGGGTAATCGCTGCACTGGCAGGTGTTCAGATCCAGCAGTTTGCAGGCGATGCGCGTGTAATAAACGCTGTTGTCTTCTTCATCCTCGAGTTTTTGCAGGCAGCACAGACCACAGCCGTCGCACAGCGACTCCCATTCCTGGTGATCAAGTTGATCAAGGGTTTTGTGTTTCCAGAACGGTTCGACTTCGGCGGCCATGGCTCAAGCATCAACATCAGGTGGTGAAAGGCCGCCAGTCTAGTGCCCCGGGCCGCGCGGGCCAAGCGCTGGCGACTGTCGGTAAATCGCGCTTGTCAGCCTCAGCGCTGCCGAGTAGGGTTTTGCCTCAAATTCATTTACTCAAACGTAGCCAGGAATCTCTTGATGAGTGCCAACCCTCGCGTTGCCGAATACGCCATTCACCCGCAGTTCACCGCCCGTTGGTCGCCGCGCGCCTTCACCGGTGAAGCGATCCCGGAAGAGACCCTCCTGAGCTTCTTCGAAGCCGCCCGCTGGGCACCGTCGGCGTACAACTCGCAGCCATGGCGTTTCCTCTACGCGCGCCGTGACACGCCGAACTGGGAGCGTTATCTGGGTATGCTCAATGAATTCAACCGGAGCTGGGCGCAACATGCGTCGGCACTGGTGATCGTGATTTCGAAAACCACCTTCACTGCACCGGGCGCCACCGAAGAAACCCCGGCGCTGTGGCACACCTTCGACACGGGTTCGGCGTGGGGCCATCTGGCGCTACAAGCGAGCATCAGCGGCTGGCACACCCACGGCATGGCCGGCTTCGATCAGGAGCTGACGCGCAAGGAGCTGAATATTCCTGAAGGTTATGCGCTGCATGCCGCTGTTGCGGTAGGCAAGCTGGGAGACAAGGCGACGCTGGCGGATTACCTGCAGGCACGCGAAGAGCCAAGCCCGCGTCGCCCGCTGAGCGAACTGGCAGCTGAAGGCGACTTCACCCTCTAAGCCACACCGCAAAACCAATTGTAGGAGTGAGCCTGCTCGCGATGAGGCCGTAACATTCAAAATCATCATTGACTGTTACACCGCTATCGCGAGCAGGCTCACTCCTACATTGTTTGTGGTGAATCAATACCCGCGATTGAAATCCACTTCCCCGCGCAACGCCTCGCTCGCCTGATAGGCCTTCAGGTTGTCGACAAACAGTTGCACCATCAGCGCCGGTGAAGTCGGTGCCGAGCTGTGCCCGGTCAGCAGCAAGCCCCACGCCGTCCAGAACGGGTGACGCTGCGGCAACGGCTCCTGACGGCAAACGTCAATCACCGCACCCGCCAGGTGCCCTTCCTTCAGCGCCTCGACCAGATCCGCATCAACCACCGCCACACCGCGCCCGACGTTGATGAACAATCCGGTCGGCTTGAATTGCTTGAACAGCGCCGCGTCGTAGATATCGTGGGTATGTTCGGTGTTCGGCAGCAGATTGACCACGTAATCCACTTCGCCAACCAGCCGTGGCAGATCCGCCATCGAAGCGACTTCAACGAACGGCGCCTGCTCGCGCGCGCTGCTGGCGATGCCGTACAACTCGACGCCGAACGGCAGCAGGAACTGCGCCACGCTCTGGCCGATGTCGCCAGTTCCGACGATCAAGACTTTGCGCCCGACCAGACTCTGGCCGGTGCGGTTGTCCCACTTGCGCTCGACCTGGCTGACCAGTCGCGCCAATACCTCGCGCTCGTGACCGAGCATATAGGTCAAAACGTATTCAGCCATCACTTGGCCGAAAATGCCTACGGCGCGGGTCAGGCGATAATCGCGGCGCAAGCCATCGGCAAGCAGCGGCGTGATGCCGGCCCAGGTCGATTGCAGCCATTGTGGCTGGTGGCCCTGACGCAACAGGGTCGCCAGCAGATCCGGCTGCCCCAGCCACACCGGGCAATCAGCGGCCAGCCGCGCCAGTTCGGCGGAGTCGCCGCTGGTCAGCACTTCAAGCTCGGGCACTGCCTGACGCAGCAGCCGGGCGTATATCGCGTGGTCGTGTTCGGCAATCAGAACGCGCATCTTCAAACCTTTCGCAAACCGTGCAGACGGTCGCCGGATGTCGGGCGAACGTCGCGGTAAAAACAGTTCCTGGGTTAATCGAGGCCCAGAACAGGGCCTCGCAGATCAGACCGGGTCGTTGCGTCGCAGCAACTCTTCGGGCAAGTGCTCGATGTACTCGTCCTCGGCCGGCGGCATTTGCAGGTGATAGCCCTGCTTGTCGAGGTTTTCCAGCACGACGACGATGTCTTCGCTGGCCAATTTGCGCTCAGGCGACAGCACCAGGTCAAATGAATGTTTCGGCTTGCCGAACGCCAGCATCAGCGCTTCCGGCACGCGCTCGAGTGCATCACTTTTCAGCACGTAAAGGTACATGCCGCTGCGCTTCGAGCTTTGGTAGATGGAACAAATACGTTTCAAGGCTGTTCTCCGGCGGTGGCCAAGCTGTCGAGCAGCGTCTGACCCATGAGTTCGCGGCGCCAGCCACGCAGCGACTCAGGCAATTGGTAAGGACCCTCGGGGTAGCCACTTTTGACCAGCGCTTCGAGGGTTTTCTTGCGTAGCATCAGTTCCGGCGCGATGTCGAGGCGCTCGGCCTCGGCCTGACCCAGCGCACGCAGTTGTTTGATCAACGCAGCAGCTTCGATCGGCAACGGCTCCGGCACGGCAGGCGGCCATTGATCAGGGCCCACACTGCCAGAGCGCTTGATCAGATCAAGCAGAAATTGACCGTCCTGACGCACGGTACGCGGGTGCATGTCTTCGATCTTGCCCAGCGCGGCGAGGTTGTCCGGTTGCGTGCGAGCCAACGGCCACAGCGAATGCTCACGAACGATGCGGTTGCGCGGCAAGTCACGTGCACGCGCTTCGGTTTCACGCCATGCGCACAGCTCACGCAATACCGCGAGCTGAGCACGGGAGAGTTTCCACGCCAGTTTGGCTTCGCGGTAAACCTCGTACGGATCGGTTTCGCGGCGCAGGTTGGCCACCAGTTCGGCGCCGTCCTCCAGCACCCAGGCGAACTTGTCGTCGGACAGCTTCGGTCGCAGCTGTACGAAAACTTCCGCGAGATGCACGGCATCTTCAGCGGCGTAGCTGATCTGTGTGTCGGACAACGGACGCTGCAACCAGTCGGAACGGGTTTCGCCCTTCGGCAGTTCGATGCCCAGCACCGCTTGCACCAGACGCGAGTAGCCCATGGAGAAACCGAGGTTCAGATAAGCCGCGCCCAATTGTGTGTCGAACATCGGTGCCGGCAGGCTACCGGTCAGACGCAACAGCACTTCGAGGTCTTCGCTGCAGGCGTGCAGGACTTTCAGCACCGCCGGATTTTCCAGCAGTGCTGCCAGCGGTTGCCAGGCATTGATGGTCAGCGGATCGATCAGGTAGGCGCGTTTACCGTCGCCAATCTGCAACAGGCCGGCAATCGGGTAGAAGGTGTCGACCCGCATGAATTCGGTGTCGAGGGCAACGAACGGCAGCTGCTGCCACTCGGCGCAAAACTGCGCGAGGCTTTCGTTGTCGCGAATCCAGTGAATATCGATGGCCACACGGCTCTCCCTTGAAGAATGGCGCGCAGTATATATCGCCACCGGCGATTTACGCGCCTGCGAAGGGCAAGAGCTGTAACGAAATGTCCTGCCAATTAGCAAGAATAGTCTGACAGAAGGATCAAACGGGGCCATTACCTGTAGGAGCTGCCGCAGGCTGCGATCTTTTGATCCTGTTTTTGAAGATCAAAAGATCGTCCGATCGCGGCCCGAGCCTTCGGCAGCTCCTACAGCGGGAATGCTTCAGTCCTTGGCTAACACGCCGTCGATCACTGACCCGCGGCAACCGGCAAATATGTCCAGATCCGGTTGATACACCGAACTCTTCACTTCGAGCAAACCGAGCATCGAGTGGAACAGGTTGTCCTGACTCAGCGGTTTATCGCGGCTCATTTGCAGGCAATGGGTGTCGACCGAGTAGGACTTTTGATAGTTGTCGGAGAACCACGCCAGCATCGCCACGTGCTTCTGTTGTTCCGGCGCCAGCATATACGGCGTGCCATGGAGGAACAGGTTGTACTCACCCAGCGACTCGCCGTGATCGGACAGGTACAACATCGCGGTATCGACTTTGTCCTGATTATTGCGCAGCACATCGATCAGACTCGACAGCACATGGTCGGTGTACACCAGCGTGTTGTCGTAACCGTTGACGATACTTTCGCGGCTGCAATTGTTCAGGGCGTTACTTTCACAGACCGGCGTGAAGTGCTCGTACTCCTTTGGATAACGCTTGAAGTATTCCGGACCGTGACTGCCCATCTGGTGCAGAACCAGCACGGTGTCTTTGTCCAGGTGATCGATAAAGCTTTGCAGCCCTTGCAGCAGAATTTCATCGCGGCATTCGCTGTTGGCGCACAGCGTCGGGTCTTTCAAGTTGCTGACATCCTGCACGGTGACGCGATCACACGTGCCTTTGCAGCCGGACTGGTTATCGCGCCAGATCACATCGATGCCGGCCCGTTTGAGTACGTCGAGCAGGCCTTCCTCGTTCTTTGCCTTGCTCGCATCGTAGTTCTTGCGGCCCATGTTAGAGAACATGCACGGCACCGAGACGGCAGTTTCCGTGCCGCAGGAATGCACGTCGGTAAACGCGATAAGCCCGGCTTCCTTGTCGAGTTTTGGTGTGGTGTCACGGTTATAGCCGAGGATGCCGAAGTTCTCGGCGCGGGCACTTTCGCCGACCACCAATACAGTCAGGGATTTGCGCGGCTCAAGTTTTACATCGGGATTGCGCTCGGCGTCCTCGCCGATTTTGACGAACGGTTGCTCTGCCGACGCCACTTGCTCACGCAGGTAACCGGCCGCCGCACCAATGTAGTTGCTCGGCACCAGCATCAAGCGAATTTCGTGGTGATTACGAAACAACGATGACAAACCCTGGTAGTTGGCCAATGCCACACCACCAATCACCGCCACCGACGCCACACTGACAATAACCTTGCTCAACAATTCGCGGTGCCAGCGTCGATAATTAATCGGCAATTTCCACAACAATAAAGACGGTAAAACACCGAGAAAGAAAATATAAATAAACAACTTCAACGAGAGCAGATCGCGCACTTCCGTGGCATTGGTTTCGGCAAAGTTACGTAACATGCCCGGGTCAATCATGACGCCATACTGGCTCATGAAATAAGCCACGCCAGCGCTTATCAAAAACATCAGCGTCAGCACGGGTTTAAGCAGCGGGCGGAAGGCCAGAAAGGTCAGCACGATGTTGAACGCCGCGAAGATCATCACCCCAAACGCCACGCGCATGGCAATGCCCTTGCCGTCTGACGCGGTGATGTCGAACAGGTGCTGCCAGAGCACAACGTTAAAACCGATCAAAAGAAAGGCACTGGCAATCAACGTCACCCATTCCGGGCGCACGGCTTTTAACTTCAACATGATGAGGGGCAGTTCCTGAAAAGAACCCTCGGTTAGTTGTGAAAAATTCATTAACCAAGGCATGACAAACTTTAGGCAGGCAACCATCAATTTTTTGTGAAAAAGACGCCAACGATTAGTTGGACTGAGAGCAAAGTCTGAAACTTGTGGAGTATTTGGGAATGGTTCAGCTTTTATTCAGCCAACAACCCCTGTAGGAGCTGCCGAAGGCTGCGATCTTTTGATCTTGCCGTTAAGACAAAGTCAAAAGATCGCAGCCTCGTTTCACTCGACAGCTCCTACAGGAACCGGTGGGTATTTGATTTTTAGGTAAGGGCCTGGATTTTCTGGTTTGCCCGAATCATAGGGCGCCGCGCCTAATCATCTGCCCTGCCCCAAGGTTTGATGATGGAAAACGTCCGCGCCACTGCCCGCCCCGCTGTCTGGCTGATGCTCGCCATCATGCTGGTAACCCTCAATTTGCGCCCTTCGATGGCGGCGGTCGGGCCATTGCTGTCGGCGATTCGCGGCGACATCCCGTTGAGCTTCAGCCTCGCCTCACTGCTGACCATGCTGCCGGTGATGGCGATGGGACTGGCGATGTTTTTTGGCATCGGTATCAGCCAACGACTGGGCGAACGACGCACGGTGCTGTGGTCGCTGTTGATCATCGGTCTGGCAACGTTTTCACGGCTATTTATCGATTCCGCCGCCGAGTTGATTGTCAGCGCAATTCTGGCCGGTATAGGCATTGCGCTGATTCAGGCGTTGATGCCGGCGTTGATCAAATCGCGTTTCCCCGACAACGTCGCCCTGTGCATGGGTTTGTACGTCACCTCGATCATGGGCGGCGCCGCCATTGCTGCGTCGTTCGCGCCGCTGGTGCTTATCAGTACCGGCAGTTGGCGGATGGCACTGGCCGTTTGGGCAATCCTGGCAATGTTGGCTTTGCTGTTCTGGTGGGCACAACGCGGCAACTTGCCTGCGACCGCGAACACTTCAGTCAGAAAAGAAACCTTCTTCAAACATCCCCGCGCCTGGTTACTTGCAATCTTCTTCGGTCTCGGCACCGCGTCCTACACCTGCGTCCTCGCCTGGCTGGCGCCGTACTACGTGGAGAAAGGCTGGAGCGAACAAAACGCCGGGCTGCTGTTAGGTTTTCTGACAGCCATGGAGGTGATTTCCGGCCTGGTAGTGCCAGCCATCGCCAATCGCAGCCGCGACCGACGCATCGTACTGATGGCCCTCCTTGGACTGATCATCGCCGGTTTCTGCGGCCTGATCCTTAGCCCGCAACACTTCAGCCTGCTGTGGCCCTGCCTGTTGGGTTTGGGCATCGGCGGACTGTTTCCGATGAGCCTGATCGTCTCGCTCGATCACCTCGACAACCCGCAACGCGCTGGCGGCCTGACCGCTTTCGTGCAAGGCATCGGCTATCTGATTGCCGGCCTGTCGCCGCTGCTCGCCGGGATGATCCGCGATCAACTGGGCAGTTTCGAATGGGCATGGTGGTCGCTGACCGGCGTGATGCTGATCATGGCGTTGATGGTGTTGCGCTTCGATCCGCGACATTATTCGCAACACTTCCAGTGATCGGGCTACAGGCCTCTGGCCAGCTTTCCACGGTTTCATCGGTAACGTCGTATTGCTAAAACTATCTGTCCCACAACTGTCCGTGAAACGTCCTA
The DNA here is from genome assembly GCF_029959385.1 of Pseudomonas sp. PS01303. Taxonomy (NCBI): domain Bacteria; kingdom Pseudomonadati; phylum Pseudomonadota; class Gammaproteobacteria; order Pseudomonadales; family Pseudomonadaceae; genus Pseudomonas; species Pseudomonas sp. PS01303. The sequence continues at coordinate 41,357 of NZ_JASCPK010000031.1, read as the reverse complement.
CAAGCCTTTGTCCTTGCACCATCGTTCCGTTAGGATCGTTCGCACACGTTTGCGCAGATTCAGCGCAAGGAGCACAGCGGGACGGAACGGATGCTGAACAGTAACTTGCTTCGAAAGCTCGACATGCAGGATCTCATGGTGTTTATCGCCGTGTATGAGCAGAGCAGCGTCACCGAGGTCTCGGAAACGTTGTTCGTCAGTCAGTCCACCGTCAGTTACTGCCTGAAAAAACTGCGCACCAGTTTTGAAGACGAACTCTTCATCAACACCCGCACCGGCATGCGCCCGACCTACAAGGCCAGCAGCATGTACGGCCATGTGCAGAAAATCCTCGAAAGCATCAACCTCTGCCACGCCGGCGCACCGACATTTGACCCGAGCCAGCAAGCGGTCACTTTCAACATCTGCGCCCCGGAATACTTCGAACAACTGATTTTGCCGCGCCTGTTGAAGCGCTTCGACTTCGATGACTTGCCAGTGATGGTCAACATGCACAAGTTCGAAACCGATGTGCCCGCCGATGAGTTGCGCGATGGCAGCCTCGATCTGGTCATCAGTTTCGGCCCCAACTTTCACCGCCACCACACGGACTTGAAGTCACGCATGTTGCTGGAAGATGACCTGGTCTGCGTTTTCGATAAACGCGCGACGCCGCTGGAACCGCGCCTGAGCCTGCAAGCGTTTACCGAGCGCAGGCATGTGTTCCCGACGCCGTGGACGTCGACGACGAATATGGTTGATGGCTGGCTGGCGCGACAGGCGCAAAAACGTCAGATCGTCGCGCGTTCGAACAGTTACAGCGCGGCGTTGAAGATGATCACTGGCACCGACTTCATCCTCACCCTGCCCCGGCGGATTCAGCGGTTACTGACCAACGATGCGGTGTTCAATCACTGTGAGGCGCCGAACGGTTTGCCGGGGTTCACCCTCGACATGCAATGGAGCCAGAGCGTTGATCAGGACAGCGCCAACGTCTGGCTGCGCGAACAAGTGGTCAAGGTGTGCAGTGAACTGCAAGCGGCCTGATTCCTACACGCCGATGGCAGTTTTTGTGTAGGACTCGCGATCGATATCGATCAGCTCGACACTCAACTGCACCTCGACACCGGCCGGCCATTCACAAAGATCCTGCAGCACGGCCAAGAGACTTTGCGACAGCTGTTTTTTGGTCTCCGCTGAACGCCCGCTGAGCAACGCCAACTTCACCGCCACAAAACCGCGCTCGCTCATGGCCGTGCCAACCTTGAAGGTTTCGACCTTCAACGCACGGCTCTTGATATCAAACTCCGCCGCGAACTGACCAGAACCCACCAGCGTGTTATTGAGGCGAATCAACGCGACGTCGGCGTTCAGCTGCGGCAGGTTGGCGGTGTATTCCATGTGCAGGTGTGGCATCGGGAGGCTCCAGTCGAGCGGCAGAAAGGTCGTACGTATAACACAGCTGACTTATCGCAATTCGCCGTGTTGCAAACGCGAGTTAGCTACGCCGGCGGCGATGTGCCAAAGGCCATCTATCACGGTAGGAGCTGTCGAGTGAAACGAGGCTGCGATCTTTTGATCTTTCAAATGCCAAATCAAAAGATCGCAGCGTGCCGCAGCTACTACCTGTCAATCAAAAGGCGGTGACGGGCCGTTCACTCATGAACTGCTCCAGCCGGGAACGCAGCCAGCGCTCGGCCGGGTCGCTGTCGACGTGGCTGAGCCAGACCATCGACAAGTCCAGCGTCGGCGTCTTGAACGGGAACGGCTCTTTGAACAGCAACCCCGAAGTGGCCATCGCTGCCGCCGTGTAATCCGGCAGGCTGGCGATCAGATCGGTGCCCGCCAACAACGCCGGCAACGCGCTGTACTGCGGCACCGACAGCACCACCTGCCGGGTGCGGCCCAGTTCCGCCAGCCATTCATCCGCAAACCCACTGACATTCGCCGTGTGGGAAACCAGCACATGCGGCCGCGCACAATATTCATCGAGGGTCAGCGGCGTGTCAGACGCATCCGCACGCAGGATGCTCGGTTGAATGTGCCGCAGCAATTTGCGCTTGGCATTCGCCGGCAAGCCACGGGTCTGGCTGATGCCGACGGTGATGTCACCGGCGGCGAGCAGATCGGGAATGCGCCAGTAATCGACGTGCTGTACCACAAACACCACGTTCGGCGCTTCCTGACGCAAGGCGCGCAGCAGCGGTGGCAGCAGACCGAACTCGACGTCATCGGACAGACCGATACGGAAGGTCATGGTGCTCACGGCGGGATCAAAATCGCGGGTCAGGCTCAACGCCACTGAAAGCGAATCCAGCGCCGGTTTGAGGTGGCGGAAAATATCTTCAGCGCGAGCCGTCGGTTCCATGCGATGGCCGACGCGGATGAACAGCGGATCGTTGAGCATCGTGCGCAGGCGATTGAGTGCCGAACTGATGGTCGGCTGGCCAAGAAACAGCTTCTCGGCCGCCCGGGTTACGTTGCGTTCCAGCATCAAGGTCTCGAACACCACCATCAGGTTGATGTCGGCCTTGCGTAGTTCATTGCGGTTCATCCATTGCTCCCCGATCCCCAGACTGCCGGCAGTGTAGAAAGCAGTTGGGGGCGGCGTCCATCGCCACGATGCGTCCGCTGACCGTCAACCGGTTCGAGGGCTCTGGTCTGTGCCTTTCAGAAACATCCGCCAACGATTGGAAACAAATGTCCGGTAGCCAAAAAACCCGCCTGCGCTAGGCTTGCGTCGATGCGCCACACAGGCTGGCGCACACGTCTATCGCATGGAGCGAACTGAATGTATTTCGAGATTTACAGGCAATCCCGCGGCACCCCGACCACCGGCAAAGGCCAATGGCGCTGGAGGCTGCGCGCGGGCAATCACGAAACCATCGCCAGCGGCGAATCGTACGTGAACAAAGCGGATTGCTTGCACGTGATCGAGCTGATCAAAGCGGTACAGGGCGAAACCCCGGTCAAGGAAATTTAAGCGCGTGAATCGGAAAAAGGCAGCGTCCTACAGCTCCTTCCTTTTTTGACCGAATGACTGGCGGGCTCCGTTTGCACCCCTACGCTCAGCAACGCAGGGGGCCATCCGGCCCTGTTTTCTCCCGATCATTCACACTCAAAAAGGAGCCGCAGACATGGCCAGAGACAAAGCGAAAGACGACATGCACTTTAACTGCACACAAGCACACGAAGCCGACTACGTCGCCAGCCTCTACCCGCACGCCAAGGAAGAAGTGAAAACCTTCCTCAGCTCGGCCTGCAAGGACAAGACGCTGCACAACTCGACGCATAAGGATGTGTATGAACTGATCAAGCGCAAGTTGGGCCACTCGCAGCCTTGACGGGCTGGAAGTGCGGGGTGATGTAGATCCCGCAGAAATGCAAAAGCCCCACAGGCTTTGGGTCTGTGGGGCTTTTTCATATTTACTCGTTAACGCGATGCAAACAAAAAAGCCCCGTAGATTTTCATCTACGGGGCTTTTTCTATGTAATGGCGGAGAGATAGGGATTCGAACCCTAGGTACCGGTGAAGGTACAACGGATTTCGAATCCGTCCCATTCGGCCACTCTGGCATCTCTCCAACGGCGCGCATCATAACAACACTTTTACCGAAAGCAAACCCTCTTTCGAAAATTTCTTCGTGCTATCAGATGCTTGCGTCGATTAAAGCGGTACGCCCAGACGATTGGCGACTTCTTCGTAGGCTTCGATGACGTCACCGAGGCCCTGACGGAAGCGGTCTTTGTCCATCTTCTTCTTGGTGTCCTTGTCCCACAGACGGCAGCCGTCCGGGCTGAACTCGTCGCCGAGGACGATGGAGCCGTCGCTGAACACGCCGAATTCAAGCTTGAAGTCGACCAGCAACAGACCAGCGTCATCGAACAGCTTGGACAGGACTTCGTTGACCTTGAGCGACAGTTCTTTCATGCGAACCAGTTGCTCGGCAGTGCCCCAACCGAATGCCACAACGTGGGATTCGTTGATGAACGGGTCGCCTTTGGCGTCGTCCTTGAGGAACAGTTCGAAGGTGTAAGGATTGAGCTTCAGGCCTTCTTCGACGCCCAGACGCTTGACCAGGCTGCCGGCGGCGTAGTTACGCACGACGCACTCGACCGGGATCATGTCGAGTTTCTTCACCAGGACTTCGTTGTCGGCCAGCAGTTTGTCGAATTGGGTCGGAATGCCGGCCGCTTCGAGTTTCTGCATGATGAAGGCGTTGAACTTGTTGTTGACCATGCCTTTGCGGTCGAGCTGCTCGATGCGCTTGCCGTCGAACGCCGAGGTGTCGTTGCGAAACAGCAGGATCAAGCGGTCAGCGTCGTCGGTCTTGTAAACCGATTTGGCTTTGCCGCGGTAGAGTTCTTCACGTTTTTCCATGATGGGCTCCGCTTGCTAAGTAGGTGGGCTAGGCGATGTGGCGCCAGTCGAGCCCTGAATCTTGATCGGCCAGTTGCAGCCAGTCCGGGTCGCACCCGAGGGTGTCGACAAAACATTGCCGGGCCAGCTGCGGCATGTTGTTCTTGCTGCTCAGATGAGCCAGGACAAGGTGTTGCAAGCCCTGCCAGCCCAACTCGGACACCAGGAAAGCCGCCTGATGGTTGTTCAAATGTCCCAGCTCGCCGCCCACCCGCTGCTTGAGAAAGTACGGGTAGTGCCCACGGGCCAGCATGTCACGACAATGGTTGGACTCGATCATCAACGCATCGAGATCCCGATAACCGTCCAGCACCCGCTCGCAGTAGGAACCCAGATCGGTCAGCAGGCCGAAGCGCCGCTGCTCTTGATCACTGAACACATACTGGGTCGGTTCCTGCGCATCGTGGGCCACGGCAATGACCCCGATGTTCAGTGCACCGATCTGCAGTTGCTCGCCGCCGGCCAGCAAGCCTGCGGGTTCAATCGGTTTGCGCATCCCGCGCAGTGTGCCGCGACTGAGGTAGACCGGCAGATTGTAGCGCCGAGACAGTAAACCCACGCCATGCACGTGGTCGGCATGTTCGTGGGTTACGAGTATCGCGCTCAGTTGCGCCGGGTTCACACCCAGGCGCAACAGGCGTTTTTCGGTTTCCCGCAGGGAAAAACCACAATCCACCAGCACATACGTATCAGCACTGGCGATCAGCGTGCCGTTCCCTTGGCTACCGCTGCCGAGAACGGCAAAACGCATGGTTGATCAGCCCAGGTTGTCCTGAATCACGCTCAGCACTTTACGCGCCACTTCAGCCGGCGCGACGGTGTTGATGTTTTTCTCGACGGTCACCTGAATGTTCTCGCCAACCTTGCTCAGGCGAACCTGATAACGCTCGGCACGGGATTCAACTTCTTCCTTGGTCGGCGCACTGCCGAACAGGCTGCTGAAGAAACCAGGCTTGTCGTCTTTCTTCTCGGCTTTTTCGGCCAGGTTGATGTAGTACAGACCGAGGCTGCGGTTGATGTCTTCAACGCGCCATTCGCCTTGTTCCAGTGCACGGCCAACGCTCGACCAGGCACGATCCAGATCGGTACCGACGTTCAACACCGGGTTGCCGCTGCCGTCTTCGCTGAGGCTGACGCGGCTCGGCGTATCGAAATCACGCGAAGCGAGCATCGACACCGAACCGCCCTTCTCGGAGATACGGCTCATGCTTGCGAGCATGTCGTCGACCAGCGCAGCGTCCAGGCCAGTGTTGACCGAGCGGTTGGTGAAATCGACATCGGCGGTGCTGCCGGCAGGACGCTCGGCGCTGACCACGTAGATTTCACTGGTGTTGCGCTGCACGCCTGGCTCGATACGCACACGGACGCGGGTTTCGCTGTCGGTGGCGACGCCAGCCGCGCTCAGGCGCTTGGCCATCGACGCAGACAGCTCGTCGGAATGCTGCCAGGTGGTGGTGAATTCGCCGGTTTGCGGACGCTGTTCATCCAGACGGAAACCGTTGTCCTGGAAGAATTGCACCGCCACTGGCCAGACTTCGGCCGGTGGATGCTGGGCCATGACCCAACGCGAATCGCCGCTCTTCTGCAACGAGTAGTCGGTGGCATCGGCGATGGCCGACAGTGGCTGAGGACGTGGAACCACGTATTCGCCCTTGGCGGTGTCATCAGCGACGTTGCGCGGGATCGGCAGCAGCGGATCCAGACGCTTGGAGGTGCTGACATCCGGTGGCAGTTGCATCGGTGCAGTCTGTTGCGCTTCCAGGTAATCGCTACCACGGTCACGGAAATAACCTTCCGGGCCCCAGACCCATCCGCAGCCACTGGTGCTGGAGATAATCAAGGCAAGTGCGGAAAGTCCGGCCATTCGCTTCATGCGTTGTACTTCCTCAATTAAACCAGGACGCTGCACTGGCGCAGGGCCGAGCGCAGCGTTTCATGACAAGGTGTGCTCAGCCAGGTCAGCGGCAAGCGGATGCCTTCGTGCATCAGGCCCATTTCAACCAAAGCCCACTTCACCGGAATCGGGTTGGCTTCGATGAACAGGTCTTTGTGCAGCGGCATCAGTTTTTCGTTGATGGCCCGTGCGGTGTCGGCGTCGCCTTTCAGCGCGGCCTCACACAGATCGGCCATTTCGCGCGGCGCGACGTTGGCGGTCACGGAAATGTTGCCTTTACCACCCAGCAGGATCAGTTCAACGGCGGTTGGATCATCGCCGGACAGCACGATGAAATCTTTGCTCACACCATTGATGATCGCTTTGGCGCGTTTCAGATCGCCGGTGGCTTCCTTGATACCGATGATGTTCGGCACGGTGGACAGGCGAATCACGGTCTCGGCCTGCATGTCGCAAGAGGTGCGGCCCGGAACGTTGTAGAGAATCTGTGGAATGTCGACCGATTCAGCAATGTGTTTGAAGTGCTGGTACAGGCCTTCCTGAGTCGGCTTGTTGTAGTACGGAACGACCAGCAGGCAGGCATCGGCGCCGGCTTCTTTGGCGTTGCGGGTCAGCTCGACGGCTTCACGGGTCGAATTGGCGCCAGTGCCGGCGATGACCGGAATGCGCCCGGCAACCTGTTTGACCACGGCTTTGATGACGGCGATGTGTTCTTCTACATCAAGGGTTGCCGACTCGCCGGTAGTACCGACCGCGACAATGGCATGGGTGCCGTTCTTGAGATGGAAGTCCACGAGTTTGCTGAGGCTGTCCCAGTCAAGACGCCCTTGTGCATCCATGGGAGTGACCAGTGCCACCATACTGCCCGCAATCATGAAACCGCTCCTGCCGGAAAAAGAGAGCGGTAATGGTACTGGCGCCAAGATGCTTGCACAAGCGAAGTACTGCGCTGCCGCCATTCCCCTTGGCCGCGCTTTTCGCTACCCTTCAGACTTTGATCGGTACCGATCAGCTTGTACGCCGGGTTTCAGCCTCCCTTTTCGGCCTCCCAGACCCCGTTCCTGCGTCGCATCGACGCGCTCCCGCTATAGTGGAGCGAGCCGCGAGCGCTTGCCGGGTCTATTGCATGGCAGCCAGAACAGGCGCGCCCCGGCCGCTAGCGTCCGTCACCTACCGACCGCTCATCGCTTTAGGAATGCTGCATGTCCACCCCCACAGTTCGCGAACAATTCCTTGTCATCAGTGCCCTCGGCGCCAACCCCATGGAGCTGACTAACGTCCTGTGCCGCGCCAGCCATGAAAATCGCTGCGCCGTGGTCACCTCCCGCCTGACTCGCCACGGCGAGTGCAGCGCGTTGATCCTCGAGATCACCGGCAGTTGGGACGCCCTCGCCCGCCTCGAAGGCAGTCTGCCGAGCCTGGCGAAGAAACACGCTTTCACCGCCAACGTGGTGCGCAGCGCGCCGCTGGAAAATCGTCCACAAGCCCTGCCGTACGTGGCTTATGTGAGTTCAGCGTATCGCCCGGACATCATCAATGAGCTGTGCCAGTTCTTCATGGATCACAACGTCGAGCTGGAAAACCTGACCTGCGACACCTATCAGGCGCCACAGACCGGCGGCACCATGCTCAACGCCACGTTCACCGTGACCCTGCCGGCAGGCACCCAGATCAGTTGGCTGCGCGACCAGTTCCTCGATTTCTCCGACGCAATGAATCTCGACGCACTGATCGAGCCTTGGCGCCCACAGAACCCAATGTAAGGAAGCTTTAATGGCCGTTGTCATCGACCAACCGGTTGCCGATTTCGAAGCACCTGCCACCAGCGGGCAGACCGTCAAGTTGTCTGCCCTCAAGGGCAAGCAAGTGGTGATCTACTTCTATCCGAAGGACAGCACCCCGGGCTGCACCACTCAAGGTCAGGGCTTTCGTGATCAGTACGCCGCGTTCCAGGCAGCCAATACCGAGATTTTCGGTATTTCCCGCGACAGCCTGAAGTCCCACGAGAACTTCAAGTGCAAGCAGGAGTTTCCGTTCGAACTGATCAGCGACAAGGATGAAGCCGTTTGCCAGTTGTTCGACGTGATCAAGTTGAAGAAGCTGTACGGCAAGGAATACCTGGGCGTTGATCGCAGCACCTTCCTGATTGATAAGGACGGTGTGCTGCGTCAGGAATGGCGCGGTGTGAAAGTGCCGGGGCATGTGGATGCTGTTCTGGCTGCTGCTCAGGAACTGAACAAGGCCTAAGATCAAAAGATCGCAGCCTGCGGCAGCTCCTACAGGAGTCGTGCCATCGCGAAATATGCGATCGGGTATCGAATCTGTAGGAGCTGCCGAAGGCTGCGATCTTTTGCTTTAAAGCAGCGGCGCCACTTCCGGTTCCTTGCGCGGCCAAGCATCCAACACTGCTTTAAACAGCGTCGCCAGCGGAATCGCAAAAAACACACCCCAGAATCCCCACAACCCGCCAAACAACAGCACCGCGCAAATAATCGCCACCGGATGCAAGTTGACCGCCTCGGAAAACAGCAACGGCACCAGCACGTTGCCATCCAGCGTCTGGATGATCCCGTACACCGCCATCAAATAGATGAACTGATCGCTCCAGCCCCACTGGAACAGCGCAATCAGCAGCACCGGCACGGTCACCACCACCGCACCCACATACGGCACCACCACCGAAATCCCGACCAGCAACGCCAGCAGCGCCGCGTAATTGAGCCCGAGCGCGACGAACGCGATGTAGGTCACGCCGCCGCAAATCACGATCTCGATGACCTTGCCGCGAATGTAATTGGCGATTTGCCGGTTCATTTCCTGCGCGACCCGCGTAATCAACGCGCGCTCACGCGGCAGATAACCGCGCACCCACTCGCCGATCATGGCCCGGTCTTTAAGGAAGAAGAACACCAGAATCGGCACCAGCACCAGATAGATCATGATGTTCACCAGCAGCGGCAAACTCGACAGCGAAAACGTCAGCGCCCACTGACCGAACTTGCCGATCTCGCCGCGCGCCGCTTCGATGGCTTGCAGTACTTGCTCGTCGGAGACCAGATGCGGATAGCGCTCCGGCAGCAACAGCAGCAGCGACTGCCACTTGGCAAGCATGCCCGGCAGTTCATTGAACAGCGTGATCAACTGATGCCAGAGCAGCGGCATGACCACGACAATAAACAGCATCAACACGCCCATAAACAGCGCAAACACCAATCCCACGGCCACGCCACCCGGCACGCGCAGGCGTTCGAGCGTGACCACCAGGCCTTGCATCAGATACGCCAGTACCATCCCCGCCAGCACCGGCGCGAGCATGCCGCCGAGGGTGAGCACGGCGGTGAAGGCAAGAATCAGCAACACTGCCAGCACCACGGCTTCTTCGTCGGAGAAGTAGCGCTGAATCCAGTCGCGTAACACTTTGAACATCAATAATCCTTAGGTTGTTTTACGCTGTCGGCTTCAGGCTTTTTTCAACCAGTAACGGTAAACGCCCGCGTCGTCTTCTTCGAGCAGCAGCGTATGACCGGCCAATTTGGCAAAGGTGCGGAAGTCGCGTTGCGAGCCGGCGTCGGTGGCGATCACCTTGAGCACCGCGCCGCTTTGCAGTTTATTTAATTCCATTTTCGCCTTGAGCAACGGCAACGGACAATTCAGGCCACTGGCGTCCAGTTCCACGTCATGGGCTACAGCGTCAGTCATTGCGTCACTCCGATCGAGATAGTCGAGCTGCCTAGAATATCTGGTCGCAAGCCCGGTGTCCGGCTACAGTAAGGTCTTTGTCTTCTAAGGCTTTGTGCATGACTTTTCTGCGCCCTACCCTGCTGACGCTCGCTTGCCTGCTCGCCTCACCAGGCTTTGCCGACGATCTGCCGTCACTCGGCGACGCCAGTTCTGCCATCGTCTCACCGCAACAGGAATACCAACTCGGCCGGGCCTGGCTGGCGATGTTGCGCAGCCAGGTCTCGCAGCTCAACGATCCGCAACTCAAGGATTACGTCGAGTCCAGCGTGTACAAGCTGGTCGAGACCAGCCAGGTCACTGACCGACGCCTCGAATTCATTCTGATCAACAGCCCGCAGCTCAACGCCTTCGCGGCGCCGGGCGGCGTGGTCGGGGTCAACGGTGGTTTGTTCCTCAATGCCCAGACCGAGGGCGAATACGCTTCGGTACTCGCGCACGAATTGGCTCACTTGTCGCAACGCCACTTCGCGCGCGGCGTCGAAGCCTCGCAGCGTATGCAAGTGCCGATGATGGCCGCGCTGCTGGCCGGTATCGTCATTGCAGCGGCCGGTGGCGGTGATGCCGGAATCGCGGCCATCGCCGGCACCCAGGCAGCGGCGATTCAGTCGCAACGCACGTTCTCGCGCCAGAACGAACAGGAAGCCGACCGCATCGGCATCCTCAATCTGGAAAAGGCCGGTTACGACCCACGCTCGATGCCGACAATGTTCGAACGCTTGATGCGTCAGTACCGTTTCGACGCCAAGCCACCCGAATTTCTGCTGACTCACCCGGTGACAGAATCGCGTATCGCCGACACCCGCAACCGCGCCGAACAGGCGAAACCGGGCGGCATCGAAGACACCATGCGCTATCAATTGATTCGTGCGCGCGTGCAGTTGATCTACGAAGAAACCCCGGGCCTTGGCGCCAAGCGTTTCCGCGCGCAGCTGGACGAAAACCCGAAAAACGATGTGGCGCGCTACGGTCTGGCCATCGCGCAGATCAAGGGTGGACAGTTGAATGAGGCTCGCGAGAATCTGAAACAACTGCTGACTAAATCGCCGAACGAGATCATCTACAACCTCGCGCAGGTTGATCTGGACATCACCAACAATCGCCTGCCTGACGCGCAATCGCGTGTTGACCGCATGCTCACGCAGTATCCGGGCAACTATCCGCTGAATCAGGTTCGCGTAGATTTACTGTTGAAGCAGAATCGCTCTGCCGATGCCGAGAAAGCACTGGAAGGTCTGTTGAAGTCGCGCCCGAACGATCCGGACGTCTGGTACCAGGTTGCCGAGACCCGTGGTTTGTCCGGCAACATCATCGGTTTGCATCAGGCTCGCGCCGAATACTTCGCGCTGGTTGGCGATTACCGCCAGGCGATTCAGCAGCTCGACTTTGCCAAGCGCAAGGCCGGCAACAACTTCCCGTTGTCGTCACGCATCGATGCCCGTCAGCGCGAGCTGATGGAGCAGGAGCGCATGATCAAGGACATGATGGGCTGAGTTTCATCCAGCGACACAAAACCTGCAGACACAAAAAAACCGCCTCTTTCGAGGCGGTTTCTTTTTTACCTTGCCGCTGGCTTATTCAGCCAGTTTGAAGGTGATGAAGCTCGCACGACCCTGACGCAGAACGCGCATCGACACCGAACGATTCTTCGGCAACGCTTTGGCGATCTCGCCGAACTCCTTGGTGGAGCCGATGGCCTGGTTGTTCAGGTGCGTGATGACGTCACCCGGTTGCAGACCGATCAGGGCAGCCGGGCCGTCCTGCACCTCCTTGATCACCACACCACCTTTGAGGTCGTAGGTTTTCTTCTGCTCGGCGGTCAGCTCGCCCACGGCAACACCGAGACGGTTGCTGGTGGTTTCAGCGCCGGACTTCGGCAGTGCATCCAGTTCTTTGTCTTCGTCCGGGATAGCGCCAACAGTCAGTTCGACGTTCTTGCGCTTGCCTTCACGAATCACTTCCAGATTGGCTTTGGCGCCAGCCTTCAGTGCGCCGACCAGGTGCGGCAGGTCAGCGGACATAACGATCGGCTGACCGTTCATGCTCAGAATCACGTCGCCGACTTGCAGGCCGCCCTTGGCTGCCGGGCCGTCATCCTGAATCTGTGCAACCAGCGCACCGGCCGGTTTTTCCAGACCGAACGACTCGGCCAGATCCTTGTTCACTTCCTGGATGACCACACCCAACCAGCCACGGCTGACTTTGCCGCCGCTTTTCAGCTGATTGGAAACATCCATCGCCACATCGATCGGGATGGCGAACGACACGCCCATGAAGCCACCGGAACGGGTGTAGATCTGCGAGTTGATGCCGACCACTTCACCGTTCAGGTTGAACAGCGGGCCACCGGAGTTGCCCGGGTTGATCGGCACGTCGGTCTGGATGAACGGCACGTAGTTTTCGTTCGGCAGGCTGCGGCCGACGGCGCTGACGATGCCTTGGGTCACGGTGTGGTCAAAGCCGAATGGCGAACCGATCGCGACAACCCACTGGCCGGCTTTCAGATCCTGGGATTTGCCGAGTTTGAGTACTGGCAGGTCTTTGCCTTCGATTTTCAGCAGGGCCACGTCGGAACGCGGGTCGGTGCCGATCAGCTTGGCTTTCATTTCGCTGCGATCAGCCAGACGCACGAGAATTTCGTCTGCATCAGCGATCACATGGTTGTTGGTCAGGATGTAGCCATCCGGAGAGATGATGAAGCCCGAGCCCAGCGACGTCGCTTCACGCTGACGACCACCACCGCCCGGCGAGCGCTGCTGAGGCGGCATGCCGCGCTCGAAGAACTCGCGCAGCATCGGCGGCAAGCCTTCCAGATCCGGCATCTGCTGGTTCACTTTGCGATCCGGCAGTTTCTGCGTGGTACTGATGTTCACCACAGCCGGCGACGCTTGTTCGACCAGTTGCGTGAAGTCCGGCAAGTCGGCCGCTTGCGCAGCAGGCACTGCCTGACCGAGCAACAGCACGGTGGCGAAAATGGACAGATAAGATTTCAAGCTAGGTATCGACATACAGCTCCCGTTACGACGAGCAGGTTTAAGCGATATGGAACAAGAATCACCGGCAACCACAAGCTGGCGCTTTTATTCCAGGAACAACAACAAGGCCAGAGCCGTGAGGCTCTGACCTATAAAAAATTTTCGGGTTATTTGCAAATGAAAATGCTCAGCAAACATTTCATCCCCGTCTCGACGAAGAAGTGGTAGTGACTGGAATCAGCTCACTGCTTGCTGGTGGCGGCACTGTCGTTTCGCATCGACAAGGCGATCCGTTCGGCGGTGCCGATTGGAATCTCGCCAACCACGGTCACCATCATTTCGCCTTCGGGTGTAGTCAGGCGACGGGAAACGGCAACGGTCGGGCCCAGTTGAGTCCGGGTGTCGGTGACGGTCGCGCCGTTCAACGGTTCAAGGAACACCGAAAAACGTGCCAGGCCATCGTCATACATCAGGCTGTTGACCTGTGTTTTGGTTTGCGGATCTTTGTGCGAGGTGCTGCTGGTCAGTTCGAAACCGGGCGGCAACCAGTCCGAACGCCAGACCTGGGCGGTCTTGACGGCGGAGGCCTTGTCGCTGTCCAGCGTCACAGCCTTGCAACCGGCATCGGCTTGCAAGTCTTTGTCGGACGGGACTTCGTCGGTATCGAGACTGGTGAACTGGAAACGTTCGAGCAACTGGCCCTTGTCATTCAACAGCAATGACTTGAGCGGCAGGCCCGTCTGTTTATCCAGATGCAATTCAAAACCGTAACGGTGCTGATCGCGAGGCGTCAGTGAAACGATCACTGCATCGCGACCGGCCACGCGCGACTTGCCGATGACAGCAAGGTCATACCAGTTTTTCAGCTTTTTAGGATCCAGGGCACGAGCGGTCGAGTTGGGAGAGTCCCCCAGCCCCGCGATCAGGGTGCCGCTGACGCATTGAGTGTGTCCATCAATGCGCACGACTTCCTGAGCCGAGCCGTCGAGCTGAAGCAAACGCTCGCGGACTTGACCGTTCTGGACGCGATGCCAGATGTTGTGGGTAGAAAAACTACCGTTACGCTCGTAAACAAAAGTACCGTGAAAGCTTTGCTGCTGCTCGGCCTGGCCCAGACGGGTCAACCAGTCCTGGGCCTCATCGGCATTGGCTGGAACAATGAACCAGCCACTGAGCAGAAGCGAAAGTAGAGGTATGGCGCGCATGATCCTCCTTAACGGTTTTCCAGGCTTGCGGCACGTGCGTATGGCAGCGCGCTTTCAGTACCTTTCAATGCAGCCTGCTGAGCGTGCTGACGCAGGTAACCTGGCAGACGCTGATCGTGCCAGCCTGGCTGACCTTGCAGTACGCCGTTGGCCATAGGGCCAGTGGCTTCCGAGCTCTCGCTGTAGCCTGCCAGAACAGCCGGGCCTTTCACCTGAGGGGTGGCCAGGGTTGTCTGGTTGCTTTGCTGAGCCAGTTCAACACCAGCGATTTCGTCCTGGTTGTACAGGCGAACACCGGCCAGAACGGCAACAGTTACCGAGGCTGCAACAGCCAGACGGCCAAGGTTGCGCCATGGGCTGCGGGATACTTTGGCCGGAGCCGTTTCGTCTTCCAGCGCAGCAGACACAGCCGCAGCGATATCCAGACGTGGCAGCAGCAGATCCTTGTGCATGGCTGCCCGAGCGATCTGGTAACGAGCCCAGGTCTCACGGGTTTCGACGTCATCAAGTGCATTAATCACTCGACGCAATTCCAGTTCGTCCGCTTCGTTATCCATCACTGCGGACAGCGATTCCTGCAGGGCTTCACGACTCATGGCGTTCCTCTCTTGGCTATCGCCGCTGTCTCAGTTTTCCTGCAACAACGGCTGCAGGGCTTTATCGATGGCCTCCCGAGCGCGGAAAATCCGGGAGCGCACGGTACCCACCGGACACTGCATGACGCTCGCAATGTCCTCGTAACTCAGACCATCGAATTCACGTAAAGTTAACGCCGTACGCAAATCCTCTGGCAGTTGCTGGATGGTTCGATGGACGGTGCCTTCGATCTCATCCCGCAGCAACGCACGTTCTGGTGATTCGAGATCCTTGAGGCCGTGATCGCCGTCGTAGAACTCCGCATCCTCTGAACTTACATCGCTATCTGGCGGCCGACGGCCGCGAGAAACCAGGTAGTTCTTTGCCGTGTTAATGGCAATACGGTACAGCCACGTATAAAACGCACTGTCGCCGCGAAAGTTTCCAAGTGCTCGATACGCCTTGATAAAGGCTTCCTGAGCCACGTCCTGGGCTTCATGGGTGTCGTGCACAAAACGCACGATCAACCCGAGAATCTTGTGCTGATATTTCAGCACCAACAGATCGAAAGCTCGCTTGTCGCCGCGTTGAACGCGCTCGACCAGCTGCTGATCCTCTTCCTGGGTTAGCATGAACACTCCTCGATAAGCCCGAAGGAGACTTGCATAACTAAACGACCAGACTTGCAAACATAGACTCGGGCTTTTCGCAAAAGTTCTCCCCCTCCAGGCAAGTTTCCTGCGGGCTCTGATTTGGCACGCACGAAAAACGCAGCACGGGATGAACCGGCTGCGCGAATAATCTTGTTATCGGTTTCGCCGGGCAGGAATCCAACCGCAGATTCCGCACTGAAGCCGACACGTCCCTTGTTTCTGGCACCGACTATTGATCTTGGGCCTTTGGCAAAAGTTCCAATTATTTATAGCCGTACCCACCCGACATTGGGCAACCCTGGGCGGAAAAAGGCTGTTTCAGCGCCGATACAGTCGTCTTTTCCCAAAACCGGCGAAAAAAACTTCCGACGAAGCACCCGGTTTTTCCCGTCACAGTAGTTTCACAATGCCATATAGGCCCGGCTATTGTGCCGCCCCACCCCTCTATATACTAGTGGGCTGTGTGGCTGACTTGACTCGCCGATCCAGGCGAATCGCGCCACCCCCGACCCGGGTCGCTTTGAGCGGAATCCTGTAATGAGCCAACAATTCCAACATGATGTTCTGGTCATTGGCAGCGGCGCTGCCGGTTTGAGTCTCGCGCTGACCCTGCCGGGTCATTTGCGCATTGCCGTATTGAGCAAGGGCGATCTCGCCAACGGTTCGACCTTCTGGGCCCAGGGTGGCGTTGCCGCCGTGCTGGACGATACCGATACTGTCGAATCCCACGTCGACGACACCCTGAATGCTGGCGGCGGTCTGTGCCACGAAGACGCCGTGCGTTTCACCGTCGAACACAGCCGTGAAGCCATTCAGTGGCTGATCGACCAAGGTGTGCCATTCACCCGCGACGAACAGTCCGGTACTGAAGACGGTGGATTTGAATTTCACCTGACCCGCGAAGGCGGCCACAGCCATCGGCGCATCATTCATGCCGCTGATGCCACCGGTGCAGCCATCTTCAAAACCCTGCTGGCCCAAGCCAAAGAGCGCTCGAACATCGAACTGCTCGAACAGCGCGTTGCCGTTGATCTGATTACCGAACGCCGCTTGGGCATGGACGGCGATCGTTGCCTCGGCGCCTATGTGCTGAACCGCAAGACTGGCGAAGTCGACACCTACGGCGCACGATTCGTGATCCTCGCGTCGGGCGGCGCCGCCAAGGTCTACCTCTATACCAGTAACCCTGACGGCGCTTGCGGCGACGGCATCGCCATGGCCTGGCGTTCGGGCTGCCGCGTGGCGAATCTGGAATTCAACCAGTTTCACCCGACCTGCCTGTATCACCCGCAAGCGAAAAGCTTCCTTATTACCGAAGCCCTGCGTGGCGAAGGCGCTCATCTGAAGCTGCCCAACGGCGAACGCTTCATGTATCGCTTCGACAAACGCGCCGAACTGGCCCCGCGCGACATCGTCGCCCGCGCCATCGACCATGAAATGAAGCGTCTGGGCGTCGACTGCGTCTATCTCGACATCAGCCACAAACCCGAAGAGTTCATCAAAACGCACTTCCCGACTGTGTATGAGCGCTGCCTCGGTTTCGGCATCGACATCACTAAACAGCCCATCCCGGTCGTCCCCGCCGCGCATTACACCTGTGGCGGCGTGATGGTCGATCAGCAAGGCCGCACCGATGTGCCGGGTTTGTATGCGATCGGCGAAACCAGTTTCACCGGCCTGCACGGCGCCAACCGCATGGCCAGCAACTCGCTGCTGGAGTGCTTCGTCTATGCCCGTTCGGCGGCGGCGGACATTCTTGCGCAACTCGACGATATCGATGCACCAAGCGCCCTGCCCGTCTGGGATGCCAGCCAGGTCACTGACTCCGACGAAGACGTGATCATTGCGCACAACTGGGATGAGCTGCGCCGGTTCATGTGGGACTACGTTGGCATCGTGCGCACCAACAAGCGCCTGCAACGGGCGCAGCACCGCGTGCGTTTGCTGCTGGACGAGATCGACGAGTTCTACAGCAACTATAAAGTCAGCCGCGACCTGATCGAGCTGCGCAACCTTGCTCAAGTAGCTGAACTGATGATCAGCTCAGCCATGGAGCGCAAGGAAAGTCGCGGTCTGCATTACACCCTCGACTACCCGAACCTGCTGCCCGAAGCGCTCGACACTATTCTGATACCGCCCACCTACGCCGGCTGAACTTGAGCCGCACTCGCAGGCGTCGATGCACATCGGCGACCTGCGAGTCCCGTGGCACACAGATCGATCTGACCCGCCACTCGCCGCGCAAACGAAAGCGCAGCACCACGATCAATGGCAGCGCCAGACTGTCCGGGCGCAGTTGCACCGCCTGCCAGCCAGCCGCCTGATTCCACAATTGCCAGCCATCGGCATCACGGCGCAATCCGCAGAATGCTCGTGGATGACTCAGCAGAATCTGCCGTGGCAACACCCAAACGCCATGCAGCAGACAAGCAGAAGCCCCGAGCAGACTGGCCCAGAGTGGAATAGATAGAAGAAACAAAGCACCCAGTGCGAACGCCTGGGCCAACAGATACGCCGCCAGCAACTGCCGTGAGGCATGCCAGCGGCATTCGAACGTATTACTTGGGCTGGACACGATCCAGGATCATGCGAACCATGCGCTGCAATTCCGGATCTTCAGACTCGCTGCGCTCCATGAACCAGCCGAACATGTCCTGATCCTCGCACGTCAGCAGACGCACATACAGATCGCGATCCACCTGATTCAACGTCGCGTAGACCTCCTTCACGAACGGCACCAGCAACACGTCAAGCTCAAGCATGCCGCGACGGCTGTGCCAAAAGAGGCGATTCAGTTCAACTTGTTCGACCATGGGGCCCTCCTCAAATTTGGCGGCAAGTATACAGCCCCCAAGCGGGTCGCACAGTCGGCTTTGGTCGGGCACCACCGATCCTTTATCAACTACCCATTTCAACAACGCACCCTTATGATGTGCCCCAGACTTTTTACCCTGCGAAGACCCATGGCCGATTCTGCTTTTTTCTGCACCCTGTCTCATGAAGGCGTTCTCGCGGTTCGCGGCGCGGATGCCGGAAAATTCCTGCAAGGCCAGCTGACCTGCAACCTCAATTACCTCAGTGACACCAAGGCCAGCCTTGGCGCGCGCTGCACGCAGAAAGGCCGGATGCAGTCGAGTTTCCGCATTCTGCTCGAAGGTGACGGCGTGGTGCTGGCGATGGCCAGCGAGTTGCTCGAGCCGCAATTGGCCGATCTGAAAAAATACGCGGTGTTCTCCAAATCGAAACTGACCGACGAAAGCGCCGCCTGGGTGCGTTTTGGTCTGGCGCACGCTGACGCCGCCCTGAACAGCCTTGGTCTGGACTTGCCGGCAGAAACCGACAGCGTCGTGCGCAACGAAGGGTTGATTGCGATTCGCGTCTCGCCGGATCGCGCCGAACTGTGGGTACCGGCCGATCAAGCCGATGCGATCAAATCCAGACTGTCCGCCGCACTGCCAGAATCCGCATTGAATCAATGGCTGCTGGGCCAGATCCGCGCCGGCATCGGTCAGGTCATGCCGAGCACCCGTGAGCTGTTCATTCCGCAGATGCTCAATCTGCAAGCCGTCGGTGGGGTGAGCTTCAAGAAAGGCTGCTACACCGGCCAGGAAATCGTCGCGCGCATGCAGTACCTCGGCAAACTCAAACGTCGCCTGTATCGCTTGAGTCTAGACGCGAGCGAACTGCCAGAGCCCGGCACACAGCTGTTCGCGCCAAGCCACAACAGCTCCATCGGTGAAGTGGTGCTGGCCGCCAACGCCGAGCAAAACATTGAACTCCTGGCGGTGCTGCAGGCCGAAGCTGCCGAAGCGGGCGATCTGCATCTGGGCAGCCTTGAAGGGCCTGCGTTGCAAGTGCTCGATTTGCCCTACGAACTGGATCGCGACCGCGAAATCCAGCGTTGATCGCAGCCTGGTTGCAACACCCTAGAGAGTCCAAATGAGCGAACTGGCGGAAAAGGTCCAACGGGATTTGGTTGAGGCCATCGATAACGATGACCTGGTTCTGCCAACGTTGCCGGAAGTGGCCCTGCAAATTCGCAAGGCTGCCGAAGATCCGGAAATCAGTGTCAGCGACCTGAGCAAAGTCATCGGTCGCGACACCGCGCTGTCGGCGCGCCTGATCAAAGTGGTCAACAGCCCGCTGCTGCGCGCCGCGCAGGAAGTCACCGACCTGCACACCGCGATCACGCGGCTGGGCATCAACTACAGCAGCAACCTGGCGATCGGTCTGGTGATGGAGCAGATTTTCCACGCCCGCTCCGAGGTGGTCGAACAGAAAATGCGTGAAGTCTGGCGCAGCAGTCTGGAGATCGCCGGGGTCAGCTACGCGCTGTGCCGTCGCTACACCCAGCTCAAGCCGGATCAGGCAGCGCTGGGCGGGCTGGTGCATCAGATTGGTGTGCTGCCGATTCTGACTTATGCCGAAGATCACTACGAGTTGCTGTCGGATCCGGTCAGCCTCAACCATGTGATCGACCGCATTCATCCGTTGCTCGGTGACAAATTGCTGCGGGTCTGGGAGTTTCCGGAACGGCTGGTGGAATTGCCGGGGCGTTATCAGGATTTCAAACGCGATTCGACGCAGATTGATTATGTCGATCTGGTGCAGGTGGCGAATCTGCATTGCCGTAAAGGCACCGATCATCCGTTTGCGCGGATTGATCTGGCGAGTGTGCCTGCGTTCAGGAAGTTGGGGATAGATCCGGAGAACAGAGCGCTGTGCGTGGATCTGGAAGAATCGCGGTCGATGTTTTACTGATCTGAAACCTTGGTGAAGCCATCGCGAGCAGGCTCACTCCTACAGGAGACCGCATTCCAATGTAGGAGTGAGCCTGCTCGCGAAGAGGCCATCAAAGGCGCCGCAATCACCCGGCAACAAAACTCACCCGCACCTTCAACCCCGCCTCCTCGCCATCATGCAGACTGATCTGCGCCAGATGCGCCCGGCAAATCTCGCCGACAATCGCCAGTCCCAACCCTGACCCGGCCACCTGCTGATTGCGCCGGTAAAACCTTTCAAACACGCGATCACGCTCTTCCAGCGGAATTCCCGGCCCGTCGTCTTCAACCTCAAGCACCGCCGGCGCCGTCACGCGCAGAATCACATTGCCGCCCGGTGGTGTGTGCGCCAAGGCGTTGTCCACCAGATTGCTCAGCAACTCATTGAGCAACGTCGGCTCACCGCGCAACCACACCGGCTCGTCCGCTTCCAATGCCAACGCAACACCGCGTTTGTGCGCCAGCGGCGCCATGGCCATGCCCAACTCTCGCGCCAACTGGCTAAGGTCGAGTAACTGCGCGCCACCCTCGGCAATCGCCCGCGCACCGTTTTCAACACGGGCCAGCGACAGCAACTGGTTGGCCAGATGCGTCAGGCGATCGGTGCTTTGCGCTGAAGATTCCAACGTCGTGCGCCACGTCTCGGGCTCGTTCGAGCGCAGCCCCAACTCAAGCCTCGCCTTCAACGCGGCCAGCGGCGTGCGCAACTCATGCGCGGCATCGGCAATGAACTGCGCCTGGCGCTCGAACTGCACGCGCAACCGCTCGGTGAAATGGTTGAGCCCGCGCACCAACGGCCACAACTCATGCTGCACTTCCACCAGCGGCAATGGCCGCAAATCATCGGGCTGACGCTCTTCCACCGCCGTGCGCAAACGCTCCAGCGGGCGCAACGCCGCACTGACGGCGAACCAGACGAGCAGCAACGCGCCAATCGCCAACATGCCCAGACGCAGCAAAGTATCGGCGGCCAGACTGCGCGCCATGCTTACGCGCGCCTCGTCGGTTTCGGCCACACGGATTTCCGCCATGCCGTTCATGTTCGGTTCGGTAACGGCTTTCAGCAGGCTGACCACGCGAACGTTTTGGCCCTTGTAAGTGGCGTTGTAAAAACGTGCCAGCGCCGGATAACTGTCAGTTCGAGGCGTGCCCGGTGGCGGGCCTGGCAGATTTTCGTAACCGGAAATCAGCTTCTGGTGGATGTCGTTGACCTGATAATAAATGCGCCCGGCGCTGTCGTAGGCGAAGGTGTCGAGGGCCACGTAAGGCACATCGGCACTGAGGCTGCCATCGCGTTGCGACAACCCTGCGGCGATGGTGCGCGCCGAGGCCAGCAGCGTGCGGTCGTAGGCAGTGTCGGCGGCTTCGCGACCGTTCCAGTAAGCGCTCAATCCGCTGGCGAGCATCAACACCACCAGCAACAACGCGAGGTTCCACAGCAACCGCCAGCGCAGGCTGCTGGGCTTATGCATCACGGCTTTCCAGCAGGTAACCGAGGCCGCGGAAGGTGACGATCGCTACGGGTTGACCATCCAGTTTTTTGCGCAAGCGATGCACGTAGATTTCGATGGCGTCGGGGCTGGCTTCTTCGTCGAGACCGAACACCTGCGCGGCCAGTTGCTCCTTGCTCATCACGCGGCCCGGTCGGGCGATCAGCGCTTCCAGTACGGCTTGCTCACGGGAGGTCAGCGTCAGCAATTCTTCGCCGAGACTGAAGCGTCGCGTGTCGAGATCATAGGCCAGCACACCGCAGCGCTGCTGGCGTTCGCCACCGAGCACACTGCGGCGCAGCAAGGCTTTGACTCGCGCCTCGAGCTCTGTCAGTTCGAACGGTTTGGCGAGGTAATCGTCAGCGCCGAGATTGAGGCCGTGCACACGATCTTTCACATCGCTGCGCGCAGTCAGCATCAGCACCGGCAGGTTTTTTCCGCGTGCGCGCAAACGCGCCAATACTTCAAAACCGTCCATGCGCGGCAGGCCGACATCGAGGATCGCCACCGCGTATTCCTCGCTGCTCAAGGCCAGATCGGCGGCCACACCATCGTGCAACACGTCCACGGTCAGACCTGTGCTCTTGAGCGCCTGGGCAACACTTTCGGCCAGTTGCAGATGGTCTTCGACGAGCAGGACACGCATGGATTTTTACCTCGTTCAGGGATGGCCGACGCCACTCTTTGCCGCGGAGTTTACAGCCGCAACCGCCGCTGTGAAGCCCGAAAACCGTGAAAGTCAGCTGAAAGGTTAGTGAAAGGTTAGCCGGTTAGAGTCGGCCCACGGACAGTCCCGACTGCCGTCGCTGCTGCCACACAGCGATACGAAAAACGCCAAGAAGCGTTTTCGACCAATAAGAACAATAAACGGAGTACACCCGCATGCCGTCCATGCAGCCTCAGGCATTCACGCCTGTTCGCCCTTCCCGTTTCAGCCACACAGCCCTCGCCAGTGCCGCCGCCCTTGCCGGTTTTTCGCCACTGAGTTTTGCCGACTTCATTGAAGACAGCAGCGCCACCTTCGAAACCCGCAACATGTATTTCAACCGCGACTTTCGCGATGGCACCAGCGCCCAGCAATCCAAGCGTGACGAATGGGCTCAGGGCTTCATGCTCAATCTGCAATCGGGATACACCGATGGCACCGTCGGTTTTGGTGTCGATGCGCTGGGCATGCTCGGCGTCAAACTCGATTCCAGCCCGGATCGCACCGGCACCGGCCTGCTGCCGACCCACGATGACGGACGCGCGGCGGACGAATACTCCAAGCTCGGCCTGACCGGCAAAGTGAAAATCTCCGCCACCGAACTGAAAATCGGCAGCCTGATTCCTGAGCTACCGATCCTCAAACCGAACGACGGACGCATCCTGCCGCAAACCTTTGAAGGCGGTTTGCTGACCTCCAAAGAGATCAAGAACCTGACCTTCACCGGTGGCCGACTGGAGAAAGCCAAGGATCGCGACAGCACCGATTTCGAGGACATCGCCCTTAACAACAAGAACAGCCGTTTCGCCGGTACCGCTGCCGGCAAGCACTTCGACTTTGGCGGCGTCGATTACAAGTTCACCGACAAGATCACCGGCAGTTACCACTTCGCCCAACTCGACGAAGTCTACAACCAGCACTTCTTCGGCCTGGTCGCCTCGCGGCCGATGGGCCCGGGCACGTTCGTCACTGATCTGCGTTTCGCCGTCAGTGATGATCAGGGCGCGGCCCGTGGTGGCGAGATCGACAACCGCTCGCTCAACGGTCTGGTCAGCTATGCACTGAGCGGCCACAAGTTCAGCGCCGGTTATCAACACATGTCCGGCGATAGCGCGTTCCCGTATGTCGATGGCAGCGACCCGTATCTGGTCAACTTCGTGCAGATCAACGACTTCGCCGGCGCGGAAGAACGCTCCTGGCAGGCACGTTACGACTTCGACTTCGCCAAACTCGGCATCCCCGGCCTGAGCTTCATGAGCCGCTACTTGAGCGGTGACAACATCAAGCTCAAGACCGGCGAGGAAGGCAAAGAGTGGGAGCGCAACACCGAGATCAAATATGTAGTACAAAGCGGCGCTTTGAAGGATGTCGCCGTGCGTTTGAGGAATGCCACTTACCGCTCCAACTACTCGGCTCGCGATGCGGATGAAGTGCGGTTACTGGTGAGCTATAGCGTTGCTCTTTGGTAATTGATTGAAATGCTTAGGCGCTGTGATCGGAAGATCAACAGATCGCAGCCTTCGGCAGCTCCTACACAAACAGTCCTTACAACAACAAATCTGTGGAGAGACCAATGAATTTTTCACTGCGTAAAGTTGCTTTGGCGGCCGGCATGATGCTGGTGGCCGGGCAGTTGATGGCCGAACCGAAACGTCCGGAGTGTATCGCCCCGGCCTCGCCCGGCGGTGGTTTTGACCTGACCTGCAAACTGGTGCAGAGCGCACTGGTCAACCAGAAGCTGCTGAGCAAACCGATGCGCGTGACCTACATGCCCGGCGGTGTCGGCGCGGTGGCGTACAACGCGGTGGTCGCTCAGCGTCCGGCCGATGCCGGCACGCTGGTCGCGTGGTCGAGCGGTTCGTTGCTGAACCTGGCGCAAGGCAAGTTTGGTCGTTTCGATGAAACCAACGTGCGTTGGCTGGCAGCCGTCGG
The DNA here is from genome assembly GCF_029959385.1 of Pseudomonas sp. PS01303. Lineage (NCBI taxonomy): Bacteria > Pseudomonadati > Pseudomonadota > Gammaproteobacteria > Pseudomonadales > Pseudomonadaceae > Pseudomonas > Pseudomonas sp. PS01303. The sequence goes on along the minus strand of NZ_JASCPK010000031.1, from coordinate 17,008 downwards.
CACCAGCTACGGCGCCATCGCAGTGAAAAGCGATTCGCCCTACAAGACCCTCGACGATCTCGTTCAAGCGCTGAAGAAAGATCCAGGCTCGGTGGTGATCGGTTCCGGCGGCACCGTCGGCAGCCAGGACTGGATGCAAACCGCGCTGATCGCCAAGGCTGCCGGGATCAACCCGCGTGAGTTGCGTTACGTCGCCCTCGAAGGTGGTGGTGAAATCGCTACCGCCCTGCTCGGCGGCCACATCCAGGTCGGCAGTACCGACATCTCCGACTCCATGCCGCACATTCAAAGTGGCGACATGCGTTTGCTCGCGGTGTTCTCCGACAAGCGTCTCGACGAGCCGGAAATGAAAGACATCCCGACCGCTCGCGAGCAAGGCTACGACATCGTCTGGCCGGTGGTGCGCGGGTTCTACCTGGGGCCAAAAGTCAGCGACGAAGACTACGCCTGGTGGAAAGACTCGTTCGACAAACTGCTGGCCTCCGACGAGTTCGCCAAGCTGCGCGATCAGCGTGAACTGTTTCCGTTCGCCATGACTGGCCCGGAGCTGGACACCTACGTGAAGAAGCAAGTTGCCGACTACAAAGTGCTGGCCAAAGAGTTCGGCCTGATCCAGTGATCGCCTCTGTCTAGCGGCTGCGTTCCCGATTGCGGGGACGCGGCACAGGAGCTCCCATGCTTATTCAACGCATTTTCGCCTCGGTGCTGTTGCTGGTCTGTGTCGGCCTGGCACTGATGGCATGGCCGTACCAAGCGGCTTTTTCCTACGAACCGGTCGGCCCGCGCGCCTTCCCGCTGCTGATGCTCGGTCTGATGGGCGCGGCACTGTTGTACATGGTATTTCGCCCGGCACCGATCAAACACAGCGAGGACGAGCCGCCACTGGATCGCGAAACCCTGACCAAGATTGCTATCTGCGTCGCCCTGCTGCTGGTGTTCGCCGGTCTGTTCGAACCGCTGGGTTTCATCCTCAGCAGCATCCTCATCGGCATTCCGATGGCGCGCCTGTATGGCGGTCGCTGGATGCCGAGCATCGTAGTCACCACGCTGATGGCCATCGGTCTGTACCTGCTGTTCGACCGTGTGATGGACGTTCCGCTGCCCCTTGGCCTGCTCGACGTGCTGGAGAACTGATATGGATACCCTCGGTTATTTGGGCCAAGGCTTCGGCGTCGCGCTGAGCCCGTACAACCTGGTCACGGCCCTGACCGGCACGCTGATCGGCACCGTCGTTGGCTTGCTCCCGGGCCTCGGCCCGATCAACGGCGTGGCACTGCTGATCCCGATCGCTTTCGCCCTCGGCCTGCCGCCGGAATCGGCGCTGATCCTGCTCGCGGCGGTGTATCTGGGTTGCGAATACGGCGGCCGGATCAGCTCGATTTTGCTGAATATTCCGGGCGAAGCATCGACCGTGATGACCACCCTCGACGGTTACCCGATGGCCCGCAAAGGTCTGGCCGGTGTAGCGCTGTCGTTGTCGGCGTGGAGTTCGTTCATCGGTGCATTTATCGCCACTTGCGGCATGGTGCTGTTCGCCCCGCTGCTGGCAAAATGGGCGATAGCCTTCGGCCCGGCGGAATACTTCGTGTTGATGGTGTTTGCGATTGTCTGTCTCGGCGGCATGGCCGGTGATCGACCGTTGAAGACGTTTATCGCGGCGTTGATCGGCCTGTTCCTGTCGAGTGTCGGCATCGACGCCAACAGCGGCGTGTACCGCTTTACCGGCGACAACATTCACCTGACTGACGGCATTCAATTCGTCGTGCTGGTGTTGGGCCTGTTCTCGGTCAGTGAAATTCTGTTGCTGCTGGAGAAAACCCATCGCGGCCAGGAAGCAGTGAAGGCGACCGGGCGGATGATGTTCAACTTCAAGGAAGCGTCTTCGGTGTTCGTGGTGAACATTCGCTGCGGCCTGCTTGGTTTCATCATGGGCGTGTTGCCGGGTGCTGGCGCGACGCTGGCCAGCGCCGTGGCGTACATGACCGAAAAACGCATCGCCGGTGCCAGCGGCAAATTCGGTCAGGGTGATGCCCGTGGCCTCGCCGCGCCGGAAACCGCTATTGGTGCGTCGGCTTGTGGTGCTTTGGTGCCGATGCTGACGTTGGGTGTGCCAGGTTCGGGCACCACGGCGGTGATGATCGGCGCCCTGTCGCTGTACAACATCACCCCGGGCCCGCTGCTGTTCCAGCAACAACCGGACATCGTCTGGGGCCTGATCGCCTCGTTGTTTATCGCCAACATCATGCTGGTGATCCTCAACATCCCGATGATCCGCATCTTCACCCGCATCCTTGCCGTGCCGAACTGGGCACTGGTGCCGGTGATCGCGATCATCACCGGGATCGGCGTCTACGCGGTGCACGCCACCACGTTCGACCTGTTCCTGATGGTCGGCATCGGCATCTTCGGTTACATCCTGCGCAAGCTCGACTTCCCGTTGTCGCCGGTACTGCTGGGCTTCATCCTCGGCGGTCTGATGGAGCAGAACCTGCGTCGTGCGTTGTCGATCTCTAATGGCGCACTGGAGATCCTCTGGTCGAGCCCGATCACCTTCGGTGTCTGGGTGCTGACCGCGCTGATGCTGGCCTTCCCGCTGATCCGCATCTGGCGCAAACGTTCGGTCGCGCGTCGCGCCATTGCCGATGTTTGATCGCGCCTCACTGAAATCCTGGTGGGGAACCCCGCTGGTCGGTCTTCTCGGCGGTTACCTCGCCAGCCAGATCGGCTGGCCACTGCCATGGATGGTCGGCTCGTTGCTGGCGATCATCCTCGTGCGCTGCCTGACGCCGTGGCAGCTCACCGAGATTCCTGGCGGCCGCAAGTGTGGCCAGTGGATCGTCGGGATTGGCATCGGGCTGCACTTCACCCCGGTGGTGATGGAGCAGGTGCTCAGTCATTTCGGCTTGATCTTCTTCGGTGCGCTGGTCACCAGTGTGTCGGCAGTGGTCGGCGTGTGGTTGATGCGCCGCACCGGTGAGGATCGCGCCACGGCGTTTTTCTCGAGCATGCCCGGCGGTTCCGGCGAGATGGTCAACCTCGGTGCGCGCAATGGCGCGATGCTTAGCCATGTGGCGGCGGGGCAAAGTTTGCGGGTGTTGGTGGTGGTGCTGTGCGTGCCGGCGGCGTTCAAGTATTTGCTCGGTGACGGCAACCCAATTTCTCATGCTGGCAGCGTCGATTGGCGCTGGCTGGCGATTCTGTTTCCGGCGGGCGCTTTACTCGCGTGGCTTTGGCAGCGTTTGCGCCAACCCAATCCGTGGCTGTTCGGGCCGTTGCTGGTGAGTGCGACGGTCAGCATTGCCTGGGATTTGCACATCGGTTTGCCGGATGGTGGCAGTCAGATTGGCCAGTGGTTGATTGGTAGTGGCTTGGGTTGCCACTTCAACCGGCAGTTCTTCCGGCGTGCGCCTTCATTCATGGGGCGGACGTTGATTGGCACGGCGCTGACCATGTTGATCGCGTCGTTGGCGGCGTTGGGGTTGAGTGCGCTGACGCATTTGGATCTGCGTTCGCTGACGCTGGGCATGATGCCGGGCGGGATTGCCGAGATGAGTCTGACGGCGGAGACGCTGCAATTGTCAGTGCCGCTGGTAACGGCGATGCAGGTGATGCGGTTGTTGTTTGTGCTGTTTCTGGCGGAGCCGTTGTTCAAGTACTGGAATCGTAATCCGGAGTAAGACCACGTCGCCCTTTTCGCGAGCAAGCTCGCTCCCACATGATCGTTCCCACGCTCTGCGTGGGAATGCAGCCCGGGACGCTCCGCGTCCCAAGCGGACGCAGAGCGTCCATTGAGGCATTCCCACGCAGAGCGTGGGAACGAGATTACGCGACAGGCGGCAAGCGCCACTCAATCGGCGTTTCGCCATTCTGTTCAAGAAACTTGTTAGTCCGGCTAAAGTGCCCACACCCCAAAAACCCGCGATAAGCCGACAACGGCGACGGATGCACCGACGTCAGCACCAGGTGCTTGGTCGCGTCGATCAGCTTCTGCTTACTCTGTGCATGCGCGCCCCAGAGCATGAACACCAGATGCGGTTGGCGCTCGCTGACCAGTTCAATGATCCGGTCAGTGAAAAACTGCCAGCCCTTGTCCTTGTGCGCATTGGCGTTGGCGCGTTCGACGGTCATGGTGGTGTTGATCATCAACACGCCCTGATCCGCCCAACTCTGCAAGTAGCCGTGAGCGGGAATGTCAATGTTCAGGTCGCGTTTCAACTCTTTATAGATGTTGACCAGCGATGGCGGCGCCGGCACGCCCGGTTGCACCGAGAAGCACAAGCCATGGGCCTGACCCGGGCCGTGATACGGATCCTGGCCGAGGATCACCACCTTCACTTTTTCCAGCGGCGTCGAGTTCAAGGCATTGAAAATCATCGGCCCCGGCGGATAGATTTCCTTGCCGGCCGCCCGCTCCTGCTGCAGAAAATTGCGCAACTCTGCCATGTAAGGCTGGTCGAATTCAGCACGCAGTGCCTCCTTCCAGCTCGGTTCGAGTTTGATACGGTCGTCAGCAGTCATGGTCATACCCGGCAAAAACAATGGGGCGAACCCTAGGAAAGCCGGCCACGCTTGTCAATTGATCTGACGCAGATCCGGCACTTTCCCCCACAGCGATCATACTGATCGTTCAAATTCCCGATCGAGGTCACGATGAATCTGCACTTCGAAGAACTCACCGGCACCGACGGCGCCCGCATCGGTATCGCCAGCCTGGATGCTGAAAAGTCGCTGAACGCGCTGTCCCTGCCGATGATCAACGCCCTGAGCGACAAACTCGACGCCTGGGCCAAGGATCCACAAATCGTCTGCGTATTGCTGCGCGGCAACGGCGCCAAAGCCTTCTGCGCCGGCGGTGAAGTGCGCAGCCTGGTTGAAGCCTGCCGTGCCCACCCCGGAGAAGTGCCGCCGCTGGCCGCGCAGTTTTTCAGCGCGGAATATCGATTGGATTACAACCTGCATACTTATCCGAAACCGCTGATCTGCTGGGGCCACGGTTATGTGCTGGGCGGCGGTATGGGCCTGTTGCAAGGCGCGAGCACGCGGATCGTCACGCCGAGCAGCCGCTTGGCGATGCCGGAAATCACCATTGGTCTGTATCCGGATGTCGGCGCCAGTTGGTTTCTCGCGCGGCTGCCGGGCAAGCTCGGTTTGTTCCTCGGCCTGACCGGCGCGCACATGAACGGTCGCGATGCGATCGATCTGGATCTGGCCGACCGCTTTCTGCTCGACGAACAGCAACCGGAACTGATCGAAGGCCTGCTCCAGCTCAACTGGCAGGAACAGATCGATCGGCAGCTCAACAGTCTGCTCAAAGCGCTGCAACAGGAAGCCGTGGCGCAAATGCCCGAAGCGCAGTGGCTGCCGCGTCGTCAGCAGATCGACGAATTGCTCGACGTCAGCGATGTGGCCTGCGCCTGGAAAGCCATCAGCCTGCAACGCGACAGCAGCGATCCATTGATCGCCCGGGCCGCGAAGACCATGAGCGAAGGCTCGCCGCTGACCGCGCATCTGGTCTGGGAACAGATCATTCGTGCGCGGCATCTGTCGCTGGCCGAGGTTTTCCAGATGGAATACACCCTGAGCCTCAATTGCTGCCGGCATCCGGAGTTCAGCGAAGGCGTGCGCGCGCGGTTGATCGATAAGGATCAAAAACCGCACTGGCACTGGCCGGACATCAACAACGTGCCGGACGCGGTGGTCGAGGCGCACTTTCACAAGGTTTGGGAAGGGCGGCACCCGTTGGCGGATTTGACGCAGTATTAAAATTCGCGCACAAAAAAAGCGGCGCTTCATGCGCCGCTTTCTGTTTGCGGGTGATTACCAGCGGTTGCCACGTCCATTGTGATCGCCGCGGCCGCTGTGTCGGTCGTAGTTGCCACGACCGCGGCGATCATTGTCCCAGCCGCCGCGACGGTGGCCGTCCCAGTTGCCGCGGTCATTGCCGTGCCAGCGACGGCTTTCGTAGTAGCGTGGGGCCGGTTGATAGTGGCGCGGCGCCGATTGGTAATAACGCGGTTGCTGGTAGTACCGCGGTGCAGGTTGGTAGTAACGCGGCTGGGCGTAATAGCGGCTGCCGCCGTTGTAATAAGTGCCGCCTGTGTTGTAGTAGGCCGGTGCCGGTGACGTGTAAACCTCGGAGCTGTAATACGAGTCCGCGTAGGAGTAAGGGGCGCAACCGGCAACGGAAAACATCAACGCAGCAAGCAGAAGAATTCGTCTATACATGGCGGCCTCCTGGACCGCGGGTTGGCCGTACCAGCGACGCTGGCAGGCGACAGTCATTTAATCGGTGACTGTCGAAAAATCAGACAGCGTTTTCCGAATCTGGTGCGACCCTGCAACAAGTTGAAACAAGTGATTTATGAAAGCTTGTTCATCCGCCAGACGCGGTCATTCAGCCGCTGATTAATGGTGGCCACCGTGATATCCGCCGCCGTGATAACCGCGTCCGTAACCGCCACGATAACCGTAGCCATACCCGCCGTAGTAATAACGCGGGCCGCCGTAAAAGTAGCGCGGGCCGTAATAACCACCGTAGTAATAGGGCGAGTAGTAACCCGGATAGTTTGAAGGGGCGTAATACACATCGGCGGGCGGCCCGTAGTAATAACAACCGGACAGCCCCAGACCGAGCACTGCGCACAGCAGCACCCGACGCAACGTTTTGTGAGTGAGCATGGCGGCCTCCTGAAAGACCTGCGAGCGCAGTCGGCGCAGGCCGGCTGACACCTGTTTTGACTGGCATTCGCAAACCAAGTGCCAGCCGCAAGATGACATCGGATCAGCGGCATTCACGCTGCATCGCGGTGCATCGGCGCACCAACACAAAGCGCCGCCCCGTCCTCGCCTCAAACCTCGTTCATCCCATAGCCCCGTGCCAGAGCGCTCTCCGTGACTTGGCACGCCTCTCGCTTTAGCAAACCCGTGCAGGAGTCATATCACAGGTTCGCGGCACCACAATTTGCAATGGCTGACTAGGGTTCCGGCTCGCAATCGCGAGTGGCTGGTCCGAGAGTTGGCGACCTCCAGTTGAGGTTACACGGCGGGACAAAAGCCCGGGAGACAAGCCACCGTTCGCGGTGCCGCGTTGCCTTCCTGTCCGCCCTTGATCAACTGGAGAATCCGCCATGACCCGACTACGTTTGCCCGCCCTGCTCGCCGCCGCGTTCGCCGCGCTTATCAGCAGCCAAGCCCCCGCCGCTCAGAAAGATCACTTCAGCGTCTGCTGGACGATTTACGCCGGCTGGATGCCATGGGAATACGCCGGCAGCCAAGGCATCGTCGATAAATGGGCGAAGAAATACGGGATCAAGATCGACGTCGTGCAGCTCAACGATTACGTCGAATCGATTAATCAATACACCGCTGGCCAGTTCGACGGCTGCACCATGACCAACATGGATGCGCTGACCATCCCGGCTGCCGGCGGCGTCGACAGCACGGCGCTGATTGTCAGCGACTTCTCCAACGGCAACGACGGCATCGTCCTCAAGGGCGACGGCAAAAAGGTCACCGACCTCAAGGGCATGGATGTCAATCTGGTCGAGTTGTCGGTCTCGCATTATCTGCTGGCCCGCGCGCTGGATTCGGTCGACCTCACCGAAAAAGACCTGAAAGTGGTCAACACCTCCGACGCCGACATCTCCGCCGCTTTCAACACCGACCAAGTCAACGCAGTGACGACCTGGAACCCGATGCTCTCGGACATCAAGGCCAAACCGGGCGTGACCGAAGTGTTCAACTCCAGCCAGATTCCCGGCGAGATCATGGACATGATGGTGGTCAACAGCGCCACCCTCAAAGACAACCCGGCGCTGGGTAAAGCGCTGACCGGCGCGTGGTTCGAAGTGGTCGAGTTGATGAACGCCAAGAACGCCGCGAGCAAGGCTGCGCTGGAGCACATGGCCAAAGCTTCGGGCACCGACCTCGCTGGATTCCAGGCACAACTCGACACCACCAAACTGTTCGCCACGCCAAGCGAAGCGCTGAACTTCGCCACCAGCCAACAGCTGCCGGAAACCATGCGCAAAGTCGCCGAATTTTCCTTCCAGCACGGCTTGCTCGGTGAAGGCGCAAAAGACACCAGCGCGGTCGGCATGGCCTTCGCCAACGGCGTGACCAGCGGCGACACCGGCAACCTCAAGCTGCGTTTCGATCCGACTTACGTGCAGATGGCTGCCGACGCCAAGCTGTAAGCCACGGAGGATTTGGCCATGCGCCTGATCAATCGCCACCCGGATCGCCCCAGTCGCCTGTTGTTGGTGATCCTCCCGTTCGCACTGCTGCTGTTCGCCTACTTCATGGGTTCGGCCGAGCGCCTGGCGGACAACCCTAACGACAAACTGCTGCCCAGCGCCGTGCAGATGACCGATGCGGTCCAACGTCTGGCCTTCAATGCCGACAGCCGCACCGGTGACTACCTATTGTGGCAGGACACCGCGTCGAGTCTGCGGCGCTTGGCCATTGGGCTCGGCATCGCTGCACTCGCCGGGCTGTGCCTGGGCATCGCCGCCGGCACACTGCCGCTGTTCGGCGCGCCGTTGTCGCCATTATTGACGGTGTTGTCGATGGTGCCGCCGCTGGCGATCCTGCCGATTCTGTTCATCGTTTTCGGTCTGGGCGAGTTGTCGAAAGTCATGCTGATCGTGATCGGCATCACCCCGGCGCTTGCTCGTGATCTGGAGCAGCGTGCCCGCGAAATCCCCGTCGAACTGCTGATCAAGGCGCAGACCCTCGGTGCTTCGACCTGGACGCTGATGCTGCGCGTGGTGCTGCCGCAACTGTTGCCGCGCTTGCTGATCTCGTTGCGGCTGATGCTCGGCTCGGCGTGGTTGTTCCTGATTGCCGCTGAAGCAATCGCCTCCACTGACGGCCTCGGCTACCGGATTTTTCTGGTGCGGCGTTATCTGGCGATGGACGTGATTCTGCCGTACGTGGTGTGGATCACCCTCCTCGCCTGGCTGATGGATTGGGGCCTGAAATACCTGACGCGGCGGGCGTTCCCTTGGTATGAGGGGGCGGCCAAATGAGCTTCATCACCGTGAAAAATGTCTGGCAGCAATACGCCGATCAAGTGGTGCTCGAAGGCTTGAATCTGAACGTCAACGAAGGTGAGTTTTGCACCTTGGTCGGCGCCTCCGGTTGCGGCAAATCGACCTTCCTGCGTCTGTTGCTCGGCCAGGAAACGGCGAGTCGCGGCGAGATTCTGCTCGACGGTCAAGCGCTGGCCAGCGAACCGGATGCCAGCCGTGGCGTGGTGTTTCAGCGCTACTCGGTGTTCCCACATTTGAGCGTGCTCGACAACGTCGCCCTCGGCCTAGAATTGCCGCGTGCGCCGCTGCTGGGGCGGTTGTTCGGCAGCGGCAAACGTGACGCGCGCGAACAGGCTGCGGCGCTGCTGCACAAAGTCGGCCTCGGTCATGCGCTGGACAAGTACCCGGCGCAGTTGTCCGGCGGTATGCAGCAGCGGCTGGCGATTGCTCAGGCGCTGATCATGAAACCGCGCGTGTTGCTGCTCGACGAGCCGTTCGGCGCACTCGATCCGGGCATCCGTAAAGACATGCACGCCTTACTGCTGGAGCTATGGCGCGAGACCAGACTGACCGTGTTCATGGTCACCCATGATCTGTCCGAAGGCTTCAGCCTCGGCACGCGTTTGCTGGTGTTCGACAAAGTGCGCCTCGACCCGCACGCCCCCGGCGCCTATGGCGCGCGCATCACCTACGACATCCCTTTGAACAGCGACCGCCGCGCCCAACGCGCCGCCGTCGACGCCCTGCCGTTGCCACTGGCAGGCGCCCTTCGCACCGCTTGAGAGGACTGCTCTGATGAATAAGCCGATGACTGATTCGAGTCAACTGTTTCCACCCTTCGCCGAAGAAATGCTCCCCGGTGGCGGCCACCGTTCCTTCGTGTTGAAGCGCGGCCAATTGCTGCGCCTGACCGATCTGCGCGGCGGCGCCAACGTCAGCCTGACCCTGCTCAACGCCAACGAAAAAACCGAGCGGCTGAACCTGCCCGACAGCCTCAAATGCCAACACACCGCCAAGCTCACCAGCGGTCACTGCCTGTACTCGGACATGGGCCGCGTGCTGGCCGCAATCACCGCCGACACGTGCGGCTGGAGCGACAGCCTCGGCGGTGTGCTCTGCGCCGAAGAGGTCGCGCAAAAGTACGGTCAGGGCCGCTATCAGGAACTGCGCAACGGCTTCTTCCGCAACGGCACCGACAACCTGTTGGTGGAACTCGGCAAGTGGGGCCTGGGCCTGTCCGACCTGTTGATGACCCTCAATTTGTTCAGCCGCGTCAACGTCGATGAGGCCGGGCGTTTCCACTTCGTCGAGGGCAATTCCAAGGCCGGCGACTACATCGAACTGTACGCGCCGATGGACACGCTGGTGGTGCTCACCGCGCTGCAACACCCGATGGATCCGGCGCCGGAATATGCACCAAAACCGCTGAAGCTGAGCTGGATGAACGCCGACGCCAGCGTCGCCGAACACTGCCGCACTTCGCGCCCGGAAAATGAGCGCGGCTTTATCAACACCGACCGTTTGTTCGCCTGAGGATCGCTGCCATGTCAGTTGCTATCGCCACTTCGCAAAAACAACCCGACGCTGCGGTGTACCGCGCCACGATCCCGGCCGGTGAGCCGTGGCTGATGGAGGTCAAGGCCGGGCAGACCCTGCGCATCCTTGATCTGGAAGGAAATCAAGCGGTCGATACGTTGTTCTACAGCGTCGCCAATCCCAAGGAACGCTACGACGTGCAACGCACTTTGCGCCGGCAGAACAGCGTCTACCTGAGCACCGGCAGCGTGCTCTATTCCAACCTCGGCCACGCGATGCTGACCATCGTCGCCGACACCTGCGGACGCCACGACACCCTCGGCGGTGCCTGCGCGCAAGAGAGCAACACCGTGCGTTATGCCCTGGAAAAACGCTACATGCACAGCTGCCGCGACAACTACCTGCGCGCCTGTGTGCATGACGGACGCTTGGGCAAAAGCGACATCGGGCCGAACATCAATTTCTTCATGAATGTGCCGGTCACGGCGGATGGCGGACTGACGTTTGAAGACGGCATTTCGGCGCCGGGCAAGTATGTGGATTTGCGCGCGGAGATGGACGTGATCGTGCTGATTTCCAATTGTCCGCAGTTGAATAATCCGTGCAATGCCTACAACCCGACACCTGCGGAGCTGCTGGTATGGAACTGACTATCCGCCGTTTACGCCGCTTGCTTTTCGCCCTGTGCCAGGCACGTTCCGGGCAGTGCATCAAATAACCGCTCCCCTGTAGGAGCTGCCGCAGGCTGCGATCTCTTGATTTTGCTTTTTGAAAATTCAAGATCAAAAGATCGCAGCCTGCGGCAGCTCCTACAGGTGCAGCGTGGATTTAAGTCATCCGGGACGGCCCGGATGTCTGTCGAAAAACGGCGGGACGGCCCGCTTCCCCTTCAGGGGTTATGCCATGTTCGAAAAAATCCTTATCGCCAACCGTGGCGCCATCGCCTGCCGCATCCTGCGCACCCTCGCGTCATTGCAGGTCAAAGGCGTGGCCGTGTACTCCGAAGCCGACGCCGCCAGCCTGCACATCCTGCAAGCCGATGAAGCGCACAGTCTCGGTGAAGGCGCCGCTGCCGGCACCTATCTGGCCGTCGACAAGATCCTCGCCATCGCCAAGCAAAGCGGTGCCACGGCGATCCATCCCGGGTACGGATTTCTGTCCGAGAACGCCGCGTTCGCCGAAGCATGCGAGGCGCAGAACATTGCCTTCATCGGCCCGACACCGGAGCAGCTGCGCGTGTTCGGCCTCAAGCACACCGCTCGCGCCCTGGCCAAACAACACGGCGTGCCGATGCTCGAAGGTACCGAACTGCTCGACAGCCTCGACGCCGCGCTGATCGCTGGCGAACAAGTCGGCTACCCGGTGATGCTGAAAAGCACCGCTGGCGGTGGCGGCATCGGCATGCGCGTGTGCCGCAGCGCCAGCGAATTGAGCGAATCGTTTGAGGCAGTCAAACGCCTCGGTCAGAACAACTTCAGCGACGCCGGCGTGTTCATCGAGAAGTACATCCAGCGCGCCCGCCATTTGGAGGTGCAGGTGTTCGGCGATGGTCGCGGTGAAGTCATCGCCCTCGGCGTGCGCGACTGCTCGGTGCAACGGCGCAATCAGAAAGTCCTCGAAGAAACCCCGGCACCAAACCTGCCCGACGGCATGGCCGAAGAGCTGTGCGCGGCGGCGATCAAACTGGCGAAAGCCGTTAACTACCGCAGCGCCGGCACCGTGGAATTCGTCTTCGACAGCGAGGCACAGCGCTTCTATTTCCTCGAAGTGAACACGCGTTTGCAGGTCGAGCACGGTGTCACCGAACAGGTCTGGGGCGTGGATCTGGTGCGCTGGATGGTGGAGCTGGCCGCCGGTGATCTGCCGCCGCTGAGCGAGTTGTCTCGTCAGTTGAAACCCGAAGGCCATGCGATTCAGGCGCGGCTGTATGCGGAAGATCCGGGGCGTGATTTTCAGCCGAGCCCGGGCCTGCTGACGGCGGTGCAGTTTCCGCCGGCCAACGGTATTCAACTGCGCATCGACACGTGGGTTGAGGCGGGTTGCGAGATCCCGCCGTATTTCGATCCGATGATCGCCAAGGTCATTACCTGGGCGCCCACTCGTGAACAGGCGCGGGCCGAATTGCATCAAGCGCTGGGCGACAGTCTGTTGTACGGCGTGGAAACCAACCGTGATTACCTGCGGCAGATTCTCCTCGACACGCCGTTCGCCAGCGGTGAGCCGTGGACGCGTTGTCTGGAAGGTCTGGTCTATCGCGCCAACACTTTTGAAGTGCTCAGCGCAGGCACGCAAACCAGCGTGCAGGACTATCCCGGCCGCCTCGGTTACTGGGCGGTCGGTGTGCCGCCGTCGGGGCCGATGGACAGCCGCGCGCTGCGTCTGGGCAATCGCTTGCTCGGCAATGCTGAAGGCGCGGCGGCGCTGGAAATCACCATGAGCGGGCCGTTGCTGCGCTTCAATTGTGCAGCGGTGATCGCGGTGACCGGTGCGCCGATCGCGCTGACGCTTGAGGGTGACAGCGTGCCGATGAACACCGCCCTGCTGATCCCGGCGGGTGCGACGTTGCATCTGGGTAGCATCAGCGGTGCCGGAACTCGCAGCTATCTGTGCCTGCGCGGTGGCTTGCAGGTGCCGGATTATCTGGGTAGCAAAGGCACTTTCACGTTGGGTCAGTTTGGTGGGCATGGTGGTCGCGCGTTGCGCGCGGGTGATGTGTTGCATGTGCCTGCTCTGACTGATCACAGCAGCGGTCAACAACTGGCCGAAGCACACGTCACCGCGTTACCTGCGGTGCGGCAGATTCGGGTGATTTACGGCCCGCACGCTGCGCCGGAATACTTCACTGAGCACTACATCGGCACGTTCTTTGAAACCCAATGGGAAGTACATTTCAACTCGAGCCGCACCGGCGTTCGCTTGATCGGGCCGAAGCCGGAATGGGTACGCGCGGACGGAGGTGAAGCCGGCTTGCATCCGTCGAATATTCACGACAATCCGTACGCCATCGGCGCGGTGGATTTCACCGGGGACATGCCGGTGATCCTCGGCCCGGATGGCCCGAGCCTTGGCGGATTTGTCTGCCCGGTGACGGTGATCGAGGCGGATCTGTGGCAACTGGGGCAGCTCAAGGCGGGCGATAAAGTCCAGTTCATCCCGATCGACCTCAAAACCGCCCGCAACCTCGCCCTGAAATGGGATTCCCACTGTGGGAGCGGCGGTGCGACGATTCGACTTGCTCGCGAAGAGGCCGTGTCAGTCAACATTGATGTGTCTGACACACCGCATTCGCGAGCAAGCTCGCTCCCACAGGGTTTGGCATCGCCTGTGGTGTTGGCGTTGGGTCAGGGTGATCAGCGGCTTGTTGCGAGGGTTTCCGGGGATACGCATCTATTGCTGGAAATCGGCGAGCCGGAGCTCAATCTCGTCCTGCGCTTCCGCGCCCACGCCCTCATGCAGGCGCTGGAACACAAAGCCCTGCACGGCGTGATCGACCTCACCCCCGGCATCCGCTCGCTGCAAATCCATTACCAGCCTGAGCAACTGCCGCTCGCCGATCTGCTCGGCATCATCGCCGGCGAATGGGACGCGGTGTGCGCCGCCAACGACCTGCAAGTGCCGTCGCGCATCGTCCATCTGCCGCTGTCCTGGGATGACCCGGCTTGCCAACTGGCGATCGAGAAATACATGACCACCGTGCGCAAGGACGCGCCGTGGTGCCCGAGCAATCTGGAGTTCATCCGCCGCATCAACGACCTGCCGAACCTCGACGAAGTGCAGCGCACTGTATTCGATGCGAGCTATCTGGTGATGGGCCTCGGCGATGTCTACCTCGGTGCGCCGGTGGCCACGCCGCTCGATCCGCGCCACCGTTTGGTGACCACCAAATACAACCCGGCGCGCACCTGGACGGCCGAGAATTCGGTGGGCATCGGCGGCGCTTATATGTGCGTGTACGGCATGGAAGGCCCGGGCGGTTATCAGTTTGTCGGGCGTACCTTGCAGATGTGGAATCGCTACCGCGAAGTCGCCGCGTTCGACGGTAAACCGTGGCTGCTGCGCTTCTTCGATCAGATCCGTTTCTACCCGGTCAGCGCTGAAGAACTGCTGCGCATCCGCCGCGATTTTCCGCTGGGGCGCTTCGATCTGAACATCGAACACAGCCAGCTCAACCTCGCCGATTACCAAGCGTTTCTCAGTCGTGAAGCCGAGGGCATCAGCGCCTTTCGCGCTCAGCAACAGGGTGCCTTCAATGCCGAACGCGAACGCTGGATCGCCAGTGGTCAGGCGCATTTCGACAGTGAAGAAGCGGTGGTCGAATCCAGCGAGGACGCGCTGCTGGCGGAGGGTGAACACAGCGTCGACAGCCACATCGCCGGCAATCTCTGGCAGGTGCAGGTCGAGGCTGGCAGCCGTGTTGCGGCCGGCGATGTGCTGGTGATTCTCGAGTCGATGAAGATGGAGATTCCGCTGCTCGCGCCGATGGCCGGGGTGGTGCGCGAGATTCGTGTGCAACCCGGTTCGGCGGTGCGTGCGGGACAACGGGTCGTGGTGCTGGAACTCGACTGAAGCCAATTGAATAAGGATCAACTCATGAATCTGCAACTCGATGTTCTGCGCCAGGCGTACCGCAATGGTGACACCACACCGCGTCAACTGCTGCCGACACTGCGCGACAAAGCAGCCGCGCTGAACCCGGATTATCACCTGTTCATCCACCTGCTCAGCGTCGCCGAACTGGAGCCGTATCTGGCGGCCCTCGATGGTCGTGATCTCGACAGTCTGCCGCTGTACGGCGTGCCGTTTGCGATCAAGGACAACATCGATCTGGCCGGCATTCCGACCACCGCCGCGTGCCCGGATTTTGCTTATGTGCCGGAGCGCTCGGCGACCATCGTCGAGCAACTGATCGCGTTGGGCGCGATTCCGCTGGGCAAGACCAACCTCGATCAATTTGCCACGGGCCTTAATGGCAGCCGCTCGCCTTACGGCGCTTGTCCGAACAGCGTATTGCCGGAATATCCATCGGGCGGTTCCAGCGCCGGTTCGTCGCTGGCGGTGGCCTTGGGCGTGGCGAGTTTTGCTTTGGGCACCGACACCGCAGGCTCCGGTCGGGTGCCGGCGGCGTTGAATAATCTGCTCGGATTGAAGGCCAGCAAAGGGCTGATTTCCACCGCCGGTGTGGTGCCGGCGTGCCGTACGCTGGATTGCGTGACCACGTTTACCGCAACGGCGCGCGAGGCCAGTCAGTTGCTGGCGTTAACCGCGAAACTCGATCCGCGCGATGAGTACAGCCGCCGCAATCCGTCGTGGAATGACGGCTCGGCGTTTGGTGCGCCACGGCCATTTCGTTTCGGTGTGCCGCGTGCGCAGGATCTGCAGTTTTTCGGCTGTGTCGAAGGGCCGCTGTTGTTCGGCGATGCCATCGACCGACTCAAGGCCTTGGGTGGCGAAGCGGTTGAACTGGATCTGACGCCATTTCTTGAAGTGGCGCGTTTGCTTTACGAAGGGCCGTGGGTCGCCGAGCGTTACAGCGTTGCCGGCGAATTGATGGAACAGAATCCGCAAGCCGTTTTGCCGGTGATCCGCGCCGTGCTGGCCAAAGCCCCGGCGGTGAGCGGCGTGCAGACTTTCCGCGCGCAGTACCGACTGCAAGCGTTGAAAGCGCTGTGCGATCAAGCACTCGAAGGTCTCGACTGTGTACTGACGCCGACCATCGGCCGCCCGGTGACACTCGCCGAACTGCACGCCGAACCGGTGCTGCGCAATTCGGAACTGGGTTACTAC
Source organism: Pseudomonas sp. PS01303 (assembly GCF_029959385.1). Classification (NCBI taxonomy): domain Bacteria; kingdom Pseudomonadati; phylum Pseudomonadota; class Gammaproteobacteria; order Pseudomonadales; family Pseudomonadaceae; genus Pseudomonas; species Pseudomonas sp. PS01303. The sequence continues at coordinate 656 of NZ_JASCPK010000031.1, read as the reverse complement.
ACCAACTTCATGAACCTGCTCGACTACGCCGCCGTCGCCGTGCCGAGCGGGTTTATGGCCAATGGATTGCCGTGGGGCGTGACGTTGTTTGGGCGGGTGTTTACCGATCAATATCTGTTGAGTGTGGCGGATGCGATGCAGCGTCAGCAGGACACTGCATTGCCGACGCCCGCGAACGTAGCGCGCAATGATCGTGCGCGAATAGTGGTGTGTGGCGCGCATCTGCAAGGGTTGGCGTTGAACTGGCAACTGACGCAGCGCGGTGGGCGGTTGCTGGAAACCACGCTGAGCTCGCCGGATTATCAACTGCATGCCTTGGCCGGCGGCCCGCCATTGCGTCCGGGGATGGTGCGGGTGAAGGACGGCGGCGTGGCGATTGCGGTGGAGGTGTGGGAGTTGCCGAGCAGCGAGTTGGGTTCGTTTCTGACCGGGATTCCGGCGCCGTTGGGATTGGGTAAGGTGCAATTGGCGGATGGGCGCTGGGAGAGTGGGTTTATCTGTGAGCCGTATGGTCTTGAAGGCGCCAAAGACATCAGCCACCTCGGCGGCTGGCGGGCCTACCTGAAAACCCTGGCCTGACCGCCATCTGTAGGAGTGAGCCTGCTCGCGATAGCGGTATGACATTCACCAAAGATGTGACTGATCTACCGCTATCG
>NZ_JASCPK010000319.1:0-1009 GCF_029959385.1 Pseudomonas sp. PS01303 | reverse complement strand
CGGCACGTTCAATATCACTGTGGCTGACCCACCGCTTTCGCGAGCAGGCTCACTCCTACAGGGGATTTGTGGTGTGTGGCGGATTTTGTATATGGCCGAGAAACCTGTGGGAGCGGGCTTGCTCGCGAAGTCGGCGGCACATCCACCATCACCTAACCTGACCCACCGCTTTCGCGAGCAAGCCCGCTCCCACAGGGGTTTTGTGTTCTGACTCAGATTTTGTGTATGACTGAGAAACCTGTGGGAGCGAGCCTGCTCGCGATGGCGGCGGCACATCCACCATCACCTAACCTGACACACCGCTTTCGCGAGCGGGCTCACTCCTACAGGGGATTTGTGGTGTTCCTCCGGATTTTGTGTATGGCCGAGAAACCTGTGGGAGCGAGCTTGCTCGCGAAGACGGCGGCACATCCACCATCACCTAACCTGACCCACCGCTTTCGCGAGCACATTCAACACCTAAACAACTGCCCCACCCTGCCCAGTCGCAACAATGGAAAACCACCCCCACCCTGCTAACCTCACCCCAACCCCGCTCAGCATCCCCCACCACTGGATACCTCGATGAACTTCCGATGTCCTGACTGCAACCATCTCGTCAGCCACATCCCGCCCACCCACAAATGCCCCGACTGCGGCCACTTCTCCCACGACTGGCTCATCGATGACTGGGAAAGCTTTGCCGCCATCAAACGCAGGCACATCCACTACAACCTCATCATCATGGGCCTCGTCCTGATCAACATCCTGGCCACCATCCTTTACCAATCAACCAACCCCTTCCAGTGGCTGATCAACCTGATCTTCCTCCCCGCCTTCATCAGCTGGATCCTCTGCCGCAAGCAGCTCAGCCAAAAAGCCCACTACAAAGGGCATAAAGGAAACGTGGTATTCCCATGGTTCGCAGGCTTCGGCGGGTTATGAAAAATCGCCCAACCCTGTAGGAGTGAGCCTGCTCGCGATAGCGTCCATCCAGCCAACATCAATATTGAATGACCCACCGCCATCG
>NZ_JASCPK010000318.1:0-1038 GCF_029959385.1 Pseudomonas sp. PS01303 | reverse complement strand
GCCTGCTCGCGATAGCCATCTGACATTCGACATTGATGTTGGCTGATCTGGCGCTATCGCGAGCAGGCTCACTCCTACATTGGTTTGTGGTGGGTCAGGCGTGGCTTGAGCGTGTTTGGGTTTGGCGCAAACGCATATGCAGCAACGGATACGGCTGGCCCATGCCATCCACCTCCGAGCGGCCGATCACCTCAAAACCCTGCTTGAAGTAAAACCCCAGTGCCTGCGGGTTCTGTTCGTTGACGTCCAGCTCATCGGCGTTCAAATGCTGCATCGCGTAGTTGAGCAGCTTCTTGCCCAAACCTTGACCGCGAAAATCGGGATCAATGAACAGCATCTCAATCTTGCCCGCCGCGACCCCGGCAAACCCGGTGATGCGCTGCTCGGCGTCCTTGGTGCAGATCAGCATCACCGCATCGAGATAACGTGTCAGCACCAAATTGCGCAGCAGCTCGATATAGCTGTCCGGCAGAAAATCATGGGTGGCGCGAACCGAGGCCTCCCAGACCCGGGTCAGTTCCTGATAATCGCTGAGTTTCGGCGTGTGGATAACCGAGTGGTGACGCATGCCTGTTGGCCTCTTGTTCGTTCAAGGGAGTCCGTCCCCCGATAAACGATAGCCGTAAAAAAGCCCCGCATCTTGGAAAAGGAGCGGGGCTTTTTGTATTTGTTGCGGTGTCTGGCTGGATACTTCTGTTGCCAGCTAGATCTCTCCCCCTCACCCCAGCCCTCTCCCCCAGAGGGGGCGAGGGGGAAGGGAGCTGATCTTCGTGCTGTTCAAAACCTGAGTTCGACTCGATATTTCAAGTCGCCGTAATTCGAAAGAACACCTCGATCAGTCCCCTCTCCCTCTGGGAGAGGGTTAGGGAAGGGAGCTGACCTTCGTGCTGTTCAAAATCTGAGTTCGACTCGATATTTCAAGTCGCCGTAATTCGAAAGAACACCTCGATCAGTCCCCTCTCCCTCTGGGAGAGGGTTAGGGAAGGGAGCTGACCTTCGTGCTGTTCAAAACCTGAGTTCGACTCGATATTTCAAGTA
>NZ_JASCPK010000317.1:0-1086 GCF_029959385.1 Pseudomonas sp. PS01303 | reverse complement strand
CCGCAGGCTGCGATCTTTTGATCTGCAAAAACAACGTCAAAGGATCGCAGCCTGCGGCAGCTCCTACAGGAAATGCGTTGGTCTTGCTGATCAGTGGTCACCGGTTGATATCCCTCCGATGACCCCGCATGATTCGGCACTTCCGGCCGCTGCGGCCGGTGTTGATCAAGTGCGGTCAGCCTATCGATCCGATCGCGCCTGACCCATTCCCATCATGGGTTACACAAAAGGGGTAGAGCGTGGACGCGTTGTTGCAGGAATTGCCTGTGCATCAAAGTCTGGCGCGGGTCTTCACCTGTGTCGGGCAGGACGGATTCTGGCGGGCGCTGGTCGATACCTTGCGCCTGCTGGTGCCGATGGATAACGCCTTGGTCGCGGTGATGAAGGCGGGCCAGGCGCCGCAATTGCTGATTGATATCGACAGCAAGGGCGCTGTCGAGGAGCAGGAAAACCTCGCCGATTACACCGCCGGCATGTACCTGCTCGATCCGTTTTATCAGGCCGCTTCGGCGGGGCTCGCTGATGGCTTGCACAGCCTGGCGTCGGTGGCGCCTGACCAGTTTTTGCAGAGCGAGTACTACCAGAGCTACTTCCGCTCGGTGGTGGGCGCGGATGAGTTGCAGTTCATGATCAACGTTGATGGCAGCGTGTTGGGCTTATCGATGGGGCGTTCGACGCCGTTCGAAATGGCCGAGCAGGGCCGGCTGCTGTGTGTGCGCGACTGGGTGCTGGCAGCGATGCGCCGGCATGTGCAGCTATTGCCGCCGCAAGGGGCGGTTGCTGAAGTGCTGGTCGGCGATCTGGCGACGTTGCTGGATCGTTTTGATGCGCGGCTGACGGTGCGTGAAAACGACACGGCGCGGCTGATCTTGCAGGGTTTCTCGAGTAAGGCGATCGCCCAGCAGATGGGCATATCGCCGGAAACGGTGAAAGTACATCGGCGCAATCTCTATCAAAAGCTCAATGTCACCGGACATGGTGAGCTATTCGCCCTGGTGCTGCGCCCGAACTGACTCTCCACCCCCCTGTAGGAGCTGCCGAAGGCTGCGATCTTTTGATCTTGTTTTTAAGAGATCAGGATCAAAA
>NZ_JASCPK010000316.1:0-1120 GCF_029959385.1 Pseudomonas sp. PS01303 | reverse complement strand
GCGCCGACATGATCAGAGCCGTCAGCAGCCACAGCACCCGCGCCGACATGATCTGCGCCGTCTGCTGCCACCGCACCCGCGCCGACATGATCAGAGCCGTCAGCAGCCACAGCACCCGCGCCGACATGATCTGCGCCGTCTGCGGCCACCGCATTCGCGCCGACATGATCAGAACCGTCCGCAGCAACCGCACCCGCCCCAACATGATCCGACCCATCCGCTGCCACCGCTTGCGGCTGTCCGGCCCAGACTCCGGGAGCCACCATCGTTGCCGCTACTGCGAATACAACGCCTGACAAAAGCTTGTGATTCATGATCTTCTCCACGACCCGTCAGCCACAACGCAGTTGAGCAATGCCTGCCATTCGATCACAGGCGTTCGGCTCACTGGCTTGGGTCTAGCTAATTGGCGATTGGCACGGGCGCACCATCGAGATGCACGGGTGTCGACGATTTGAACGGCTCCGCAAAGGCAACTGAACCAGTATAGATGGGCATTTGCCCGCCATTGGCCGGAAGGACGAAGGGTGAGGGGATAGTCGTTTCGCTTCCTTGCAGCCACGCGCAAAAAAGAAATCCGTCTAAAAACACTGAACCGGTTTGCGCAGGCTTTGCTAGGCTCAATGATGTAGGCGAAGACGCAGACTGATGCGCAATCGGATAGCAAGGGGACGTGGGGCGCGTTCCGAAGGGTACACGGTTAGAAAGATCTCCGCGCTGAGATCCAGCCCTTATGCCGTGTGAAGCAGCTGAGACCGTTACTTTCACCCTGGTCCAGTACTGTGAGACTCCCGATAAACCTTGTAAGCCAGAGACCAGCACTGGCCGCCTACTCAAACACCAAAGCCCGCCCCGTGCGGGCTTTGTCGTTCTCCACAGTTCTCCCTTGTACCCCTGTGGCGAGGGGATTTAGCGAAACGTCGCACCGCCCCGTTGGGCTGCGAAGCAGCCCCCTCGACAATTTCGAATCAAACCCCAAGACTTACATCCCAGCCAAAGCCTGCAACAAATCCCCCCGCAGATCCTCAACATCCTCAACCCCCACTGACAGCCGCACCAACCCGTCACCAATCCCGAGTCTGGCCCGCGGCTCAGCCGGAATCGTCGCATGCGTCATGAT
>NZ_JASCPK010000315.1:0-1127 GCF_029959385.1 Pseudomonas sp. PS01303 | reverse complement strand
TTCTCGCTCTTCAGCAGCGCGTATGCAATACGCGCAAGTTTACGTGACAAAATCACCAGCGCTTCAGTGGTGGCCTTGCCCTTGTTTCGATGATGCTCATAGGTTTCCTTCCAGGCCGCTGTGCGGCTGGCGGACATGGAGGCGTTGTGCAAAAGCCTGCGAATTTCCGAGCAGCCTCGCTTGGTCAAACGACGACGTCCGTTTTTTTCCCCAGAGTCAGAAATTCTCAAGTCCATGCCAATGAAAGCGATGTAAGCATCACTGCTCTTGAACTCACCTCGGATAAACGCCATCACCAAGGCTGTGGCTGTCAAAAAACCGATCCCTTCGATGGCTTGGCAGCGAGCTACCTGCTCAAGTAATCCTGCCTCTTTGAGCAACTCCTTGAGTTTCTTTTGAACCAGCAGATCCAACCTGTCTATTTGCTTGGTGAAACTCTTGAAGGCGGTTTTCAGTAGCTTTTCATTGCTCCAGCTCTGGTTTAGAGCCGTACGCATTGTGACCAGCGCAGCCCTGCGGCGCAGGAGGCTTTGCAGCTTGCCATACACTGCTGGTGGCGGAGTCCAAGCGCGCAGCTCCCGGCCTTCTCGCTCCAAATAACGAGCGAGTAAAGCGGCATCGCTCGAGTCAGTCTTAACCCGACCGCCGATACTTTTTCGGTAATTGCTAAGCTGAAAACCATCAACAACATAGACTTTGAAGCCTTTTGCATAAGCCATCTCCACCACGTCCAAGTGATAGACATTGGTGGCTTCAACGCACAAGGCAGTATTGGCGGGTTGCTGCCTCAGCCATTTCTTGATTTCAGGCTTGGTATTGGTAAGCGACATCTGCGTGCCGCTGTCCTGGAAATGAACGACCAGTTCGGCCTTCGCAACATCGATACCGACAATAAATTGGTTCACTTCCATTGCCATTTTTCGCACTCCCGCTGTAAGGTTTTTCCACTCGAAGGGTTTCACCAAGAGGCGCAGGCTTGTTTCTATCGTCGCTGAAGAGAACGAAGCATTCTTTATCGGCGCTTTGGTGGAAGGGGTGGGGCCGATGTCTCCCACAGTCTGTACTGGGCTAACAGTCAGAAGCTGGCTTTTGGTCCCACCCACCCCTTCGAGTCCTACCATACAAGC
>NZ_JASCPK010000314.1:0-1132 GCF_029959385.1 Pseudomonas sp. PS01303 | reverse complement strand
GCGATCTTTTGATTTTGTTTTTTAAAGACAAGATCAAAAGATCGCAGCCTGCGGCAGCTCCTACTAGTATGTGTTTTTTTCAGATTACGCAGTGCTCATGTTTCCCCAAGCCCCCCTCGAACCTCTTCATCTGGACTGGCTGACTTCCGCCGGCATCGAAGTGGCGATCCTGCGTCTCGACCAGATCGACCCGCTGATCAGTGGCAACAAGTGGTTCAAACTCAGCGAACACCTCAAAGCTGCCGACCGTGCGGGCGCCGAAGGCATCATCAGCCTTGGCGGCGCGCATTCCAATCATCTGCATGCATTGGCAGCGGCCGGAAAACGGCTGGGGTTCAAAACCGTGGGGCTGTTGCGCGGGCATCCGCAGGAAACGCCGACGGTGAAGGATCTGCAGGCGTTCGGCATGCACCTGCATTGGTTGGGGTTTGCCGGTTACCGGGCACGGCATGAGCCGGGGTTCTGGTTACCGTGGCGGGCGCAGTATCCAGAGTTGCATGCGGTGCCGGAGGGTGGCGGGGGATTATCGGGTGCGCTCGGTTGCGTGACGCTTAAGGAGCAAGTCGACGCGCAATTGCATTCATTGGGCTGGAGTGATTACCACGGCTGGTGGCTGGCGTGCGGCACCGGGACGACGCTGGCGGGGTTGGTGCTTGCCGAGGCGGGGGCGCATACGGTTTATGGTGCGTTGGCGGTGCCGGAAGATCACGGTGTGGCGCCGCAGGTTGAGTCGATTCTACGAGAAGCGGGGCGGGTGGATGCGGGGTATGAATTGATTGATGCCAGCCGAGGTGGTTTTGCCAAGGTTGATCCGGGGTTGTTGGCGTTTATTGAACAGACCGAACAGGCTAGCGGTGTGCCCTTGGAACCGCTGTATACCGGCAAAGCGCTGCTGGCCCTCAAGGAACAGATAGACGCGGGCAGATTTGCCAGTGGCACACGACTGGTCTTCGTCCACACCGGCGGCCTACAAGGCAGACGCGGTTTCCAGCCCCGATAGGTGAGGTTTTTGTGGCGAGGGGATTTATCCCCGTTGGGCTGCGAAGCAGCCCCAATCCAGCCACCATAGTTCAGCCTGACTCACCGCATGCTGAGGTTTTGGGGCCGCATCGCAGCCCAACGGGGATAAATC
>NZ_JASCPK010000313.1:0-1144 GCF_029959385.1 Pseudomonas sp. PS01303 | reverse complement strand
CTGTAGGAGCTGCCGCAGGCTGCGATCTGTTGATCTTGAAACACAGGCAAAAGATCGCAGCCTGCGGCAGCTCCTACAGTGACGCAAGGCCACAGGGTTTCAGAGCATCGGTTTGCCGCCGGTGACGCCGTAGCGCTGACCGGTGATGTAACTGGCTTCATCCGAGGCCAGCAGCACATAAATAGGCGCCACTTCCACCGGTTGACCTGGGCGGCCAAGCGGGGTTTGCGCACCAAAGTTCTGCACTTCTGCGTCGGGCATGGTCGAGACAATCAGCGGCGTCCAGATCGGCCCCGGCGCCACGCAGTTCACGCGAATTTCCTGCGGCCCGAGCATCTGCGCCAGACCGCCGGTGAAATTGGCAATCGCGCCTTTGGTGGTGGCATAGGCGAGCAGGCTGGGTTTGGGCATGTCCGAGTTGATCGAGCTGGTGTTGATGATCGACGAGCCGGCGCGCATGTGTTTGAGCGCCGCCTGGCACAGGCGGAAAATCGCCGTGATATTCACGTCAAAGGTCATCACCCATTCTTCGTCGGGGATTTCCTCGAAGGTTTCGTGGGTCATCTGAAACGCGGCGTTGTTGACCAGCACATCGATTCGGCCGAAGCTTTCGACGGTTTTATCGACCAAGGCCTGGCAGTGGGATTTCTGCGCGAGATCGCCCGGCAGCAAGAGGCACTGGCGCCCGGCCTGTTCGACCCAGCGTGCGGTTTCCTTGGCGTCTTCGTGTTCGTTCAGATAAGCGACCGCAACGTCTGCGCCTTCACGGGCAAACGCAATCGCTACGGCGCGACCGATGCCGCTGTCGGCGCCAGTGATCAGGGCAATTTTGCCGGCCAGGCGTCCAGAGCCGACGTAGCTTTGTTCGCCACAATCGGGATAAGGCTGCATTTTGCTTTGCGAACCGGGGACGGCTTGGGCTTGTTTGGCAAAGGGAGGTTTTGGATAGTCGGTCATCGCGGGTCTCCGAGGTCTCATGGCAGGTATGGGTGGTTGACCCGGGGTGTTTGCCGTGAGTTCGATCGGATTTGCGAGGATGATTTTGTATGAATACACAAACCCCTGTAGGAGTGAGCCTGCTCGCGATAGCGGTATTTCAGCTGACATTGATGTTGAATGTCAGGCCGCTATCGCGAGCAGGCTC
>NZ_JASCPK010000312.1:0-1180 GCF_029959385.1 Pseudomonas sp. PS01303 | reverse complement strand
GCCGAAGGCTGCGATCTTTTGATCTTGTTTTTTAAGATCAAGATCAAAAGATCGCAGCCTTCGGCAGCTCCTACAGGGATTACTTTCCACGGGAAAATTCCTATGAGCTTTATCACCGAAATCAAAACCTTCGCCGCGCTGGGCAGCGGTGTCATCGGCAGTGGCTGGGTCGCCCGTGCCCTCGCCCATGGCCTCGACGTCGTGGCCTGGGATCCGGCGCCCGGCGCTGAAGCGGCGCTGCGCAAACGCGTCGCCAATGCCTGGGGTGCGCTGGAGAAAAACGGACTGGCGCCGGGTGCTTCGCAGGATCGTCTGCGCTTTGTCGCGACCATCGCAGAATGCGTGCGCGATGCCGATTTCATTCAGGAAAGCGCTCCGGAACGTCTTGAGCTGAAACTCGATCTGCACAGCAAAATCAGCGCAGCGGCCAAGCCGAATGCGTTGATTGGTTCGAGCACTTCAGGGCTGTTGCCGAGTGAGTTTTACGAGAGTTCGACGCATCCGGAACGTTGCGTGGTTGGCCACCCGTTCAACCCGGTCTATCTGTTGCCACTGGTGGAAGTGGTTGGTGGCAAGAACACCGCACCGGAAGCCGTGCAAGCGGCGATGAAAGTCTACGAATCCCTCGGCATGCGCCCGTTGCATGTGCGCAAGGAAGTGCCAGGATTCATCGCCGACCGCTTGCTCGAAGCGCTGTGGCGTGAGGCGTTGCACCTGGTTAACGACGGTGTCGCGACCACGGGCGAGATCGACGATGCGATCCGTTTTGGCGCTGGATTGCGCTGGTCGTTTATGGGCACGTTCCTGACTTATACGCTGGCCGGTGGCGATGCGGGCATGCGCCACTTTATGTCGCAATTCGGCCCGGCGTTGCAGTTGCCGTGGACGTATCTGCCGGCGCCGGAACTGACTGACAAGTTGATTGATGATGTGGTCGATGGCACCAGCGATCAGCTCGGTCGGCACAGCATTTCGGCGCTGGAGCGCTATCGTGATGATTGCTTGCTGGCGGTCCTTGAGGCGGTGAAGACCACCAAGGAAAAGCATGGGATGAGTTTCAGCGAATAGGTCGTTTAATGATCGTTCCCACGCTCAGCGTGGGAATGCAGCCGGGACGCTCCGCGTCCCAGAAGCGTGACGCAGAGCGTCACAGGAGGCGTTCCCACGCAGAGCGTGGGAA
>NZ_JASCPK010000311.1:0-1187 GCF_029959385.1 Pseudomonas sp. PS01303 | reverse complement strand
GCCGAAGGCGGCGATCTTTTGATCTTGTATTTAAGATCAAGATCAAAAGATCGCAGCCTTCGGCAGCTCCTACAAGGGTAATCAGGTGTTACTGGCCGGTGTAGATCTGATCGAACACACCGCCGTCATTGAAGTGAGTCTTCTGCACCGTACGCCAGTCACCAAAGGTCTTCTCCACCGAAAGGAAATCAACTTTCGGGAAGCGATCGGTGTACTTCGCCAGCACCGCCGGATCACGCGGACGCAGGTAGTTTGCCGCCGCAATTTCCTGACCTTCCGGCGACCACAGGTACTTCAGATATTCATCCGCCGCCGCCCGTGAACCCTTCTTGTCGACGACTTTATCCACCACGGAAACCGGTGGCTCAGCCTCGGCCGAAACGCTCGGGTAGATCACTTCAAATTGATCACGACCAAACTCGCGAGCAATCATTTCCGCTTCGTTTTCGAAGGTCACCAGCACGTCGCCGATCTGGTTGGTCATAAACGTGGTGGTCGCGGCACGGCCACCGGTATCCAGCACTGGCGCTTGCTTGAACAGTTTGCCGACGAAAGCTTTGGCCTTGTTCTCGTCGCCGCCGTTCTTCAGCACATAACCCCAGGCCGACAGGTAGGTGTAGCGGCCGTTACCCGAGGTTTTCGGGTTCGGCACGATCACTTGCACGCCGTCCTTGAGCAGATCCGGCCAGTCTTTCAGGGCTTTCGGGTTGCCTTTGCGGACGATGAACACGGTGGCCGAGGTGAACGGCGCGCTGTTGTTCGGCAGACGGGTGACCCAGTTTTCCGGCACCAGTTTGCCGTTGTCGGCGAGGGCGTTGATGTCGGTGGCCATGTTCATGGTGATGACGTCAGCCGGCAGGCCATCGATCACCGAGCGCGCTTGCTTGCTCGAACCGCCGAAGGACATCTGTACGGTGATGTTTTCGTTGTGCTCGGCTTGCCAGTGTTTCTGGAACGCAGTGTTGTAGTCCTTGTAGAAATCGCGCATCACGTCGTAGGAAACGTTAAGCAGCGTCGGGGCTGCCTGAGCGATGTTGGCCAAGGCCAGGCCGGCGGCGAGAAGTGAGGCGCCAAAGAGTTTTTTCACTGCGCATTCCTTGTTATCTATTTATGTAGGAGCTGCCGAAGGCTGCGATCTTTTGATCTTGATCTCATAAAACCAAGATCAAAAGATCGCAGCCTTCGGC
>NZ_JASCPK010000310.1:0-1214 GCF_029959385.1 Pseudomonas sp. PS01303 | reverse complement strand
TTATCCGTACAGTTTGCCGGCGCCATCGCGAGCAGGCTCACTCCTACATTTGAAATGCGTTCCCCTGTAGGAGTGAGCCTGCTCGCGATGGCGTTAACCCGGTAGTAGCCCGTTGTTACCCGTCACTGTCGAATAGGTCTACCTTGAACACTCCCAAGCATTTCCCAGAGGAGTCCTCCCCATGGCCGCGAAAAAGATTCTGATGCTGGTTGGCGATTACGTCGAAGACTACGAAGTGATGGTGCCGTTCCAGGCCCTGCAGATGGTCGGGCACACCGTCCACGCCGTGTGCCCCGACAAGCCATCCGGCGGCACCGTACGCACTGCGATCCATGACTTCGAAGGCGACCAGACTTACAGCGAAAAACCCGGTCACCTGTTCGCCCTCAACTTCGACTTCGCCAAGGTCAGCGAAGGCGATTACGACGCGCTGCTGATCCCCGGCGGTCGGGCCCCGGAATACCTGCGCCTCAACGAAAAAGTCCTCGACCTGGTGCGCGCCTTCGACAAGGCTGGCAAACCGATCGCGGCGGTCTGCCACGGTGCTCAGTTGCTGGCAGCTGCCGGCGTGCTCGAAGGTCGCGAGTGCAGCGCCTATCCGGCCTGCGCCCCGGAAGTGCGACTGGCGGGCGGTACGTACATCGACATCGCCGTGACGGATGGCCACGTTCAAGGCAATCTGGCCACGGCCCCGGCATGGCCGGCGCACCCGAACTGGCTAGCCGGTTTCCTCGGCTTGCTCGGCACTAAAATCACCCTGTAACGAGGATTCGCCGATGTGCGAGCTCTACGTCAAGGCCGACCCGATTCTCTACGAATCACGCTCGCGCTCACTGCGCATCTGCGGCGTGGTGACGACGTTGCGTCTGGAGAATCAGTTCTGGGACATCCTCAGCGAGATCGCCGAGGTCGACGGCATGACCACCAACCAGTTGATCGCCAAGCTGTATGAAGAGGTGATGGATTATCGCGGGGAGGTGGTGAATTTTGCGTCGTTCTTGCGGGTGAGTTGTACGCGGTATTTAAGTCAGCGGCGGGGAGCGGTTCCGGAATTATCGGTGGTGCGGGCTGGGGTGAAGTAGGTAACAACCGGGTGACGCCATCGCGAGCAGGCTCACTCCTACAGGAGAAACTCATTCCAACTGTAGGAGTGAGCCTGCTCGCGATGTGGCCAATAGAGGCGCTATAAATCCAGGATCAGAAAAACCGCGTCA
>NZ_JASCPK010000030.1:0-52654 GCF_029959385.1 Pseudomonas sp. PS01303 | reverse complement strand
GTGCACACAAACACTGCGGTGTGAACAAAACCTGTGGCGAGGGGATTTATCCCCGTTGGACTGCGCAGCAGTCCCCAAATTTTCAGGGTCGCTTCGCAACCCAACGGGGATAAATCCCCTCGCCACAGGGTTATCTGTCGCTCACAGATCGGCGCAAACCCTTGCCCCGCCACATAATGTTTTTCAGTTATATAAACATTCTTAAATAGTCTTTTTAAGAATATCCGCGCCTCTCTTATATTGCTCCCACGCCGAACGCAGTGCCGCCCACTGCCAGGCATATCCCATTCAAAGGAGCAGCACCATGAGCGCATCCCTTCGCAGCGTTGACGGTCAGGACGAAACCACCATTTTGCGTGAAATCCAGAGCGCTCTGCGCGATCTGCGATTTGGCGCGGTGGAGATCACTGTGCACAACGCGCAAGTCGTGCAGATCGAACGCAAAGAGAAATTCCGTTTGCAGCAACCGGGTAAGCAACCGGGCTGAGTGAAGATCAAAAGATCGCAGCCTGCGGCAGCTCCTACAGGGGGCTGTGTGTGTAGGAGCTGCCGAAGGCTGCGATCTTTGAACCGGCACCACGATTTGCGAAATACATAAGAAAAAAGCCACCACCCAGAATTCCAGGAGCTTTCACCATGTCGTCGATTCGCCGTTACGCTTTGGCCGCCCTGGCCAGTGCTGTGTTTGCCGGTTCTGCCGTTGCCAAGGATTACGAGCTGCTCAACGTGTCGTATGACCCGACGCGCGAGCTGTATCAGGACTACAACGCTGAGTTCATCAAGTTCTGGCAAAAAGATCATGCCGGCGACACCGTGAAAATCCAGCAATCCCACGGTGGTTCGGGCAAGCAGGGTCGTGCGGTGATCGACGGTCTGCGCGCTGACGTGGTGACCCTGGCTCTGGCCGGCGACATCGACGAAATCGCCAAACTCGGCAAGACCCTGCCGGCCGATTGGCAGAAGCGTCTGCCGGAAGCGAGCACGCCGTACACCTCGACCATCGTCTTCCTGGTACGTAAGGGCAACCCGAAAGGCATCAAGGACTGGGGCGATCTGGTCAAGAACGACGTCTCGGTGATCACCCCGAACCCGAAAACCTCCGGCGGCGCACGCTGGAACTTCCTCGCCGCGTGGGCCTACGGCCTGAAAGCCAATGGCGGTGACGAAGCCAAAGCTAAAGAATACGTACAGACCCTGTTCAAGCACGTGCCGATCCTCGACACCGGTGCGCGCGGTTCGACCATTACTTTCGTCAACAACGGTCAGGGCGACGTGTTGCTGGCCTGGGAAAACGAAGCGTTTCTGGCCCTGAAAGAAGATGGCGGCGCCGACAAGTTCGACATCGTCGTGCCTTCGCTGTCGATCCTCGCCGAGCCACCAGTGGCCGTGGTCGACAAGAATGCCGAGAAAAAAGGCAACGAGCAGATCGCCGAAGCGTATCTGAAACACCTGTACAGCCCGGCCGGTCAGGAAATCGCCGCGAAAAACTTCTACCGTCCGCGTGACAAAGAAGTCGCCGCCAAATACGCCCAGCAGTTCCCGAAACTGGATCTGGTGACCATCGACAAAGACTTCGGCGGCTGGAAAACTGCGCAACCGAAATTCTTCAACGACGGTGGCGTGTTCGACCAGATTTATCAGGCGCAGTAATCTGACTACAAAACTGTGGGAGCGGGCTTTTGTGGCGAGGGGATTTATCCCCGTTGGGCTACGCAGTAGCCCCAAAATCGGCAAATGCGGAAAACCAGATACACCGCATGTGATGGTTTTGGGGCAGCTTCGCTGCCCAACGGGGATAAATCCCCTCGCCACAGGGCTCACTCCCACATTGATGCGTTTTTAACCAAGGACTTTTATGTCGCGTCGTATCTCCCCCGTCATACCCGGCTTCGGGCTGACGCTGGGTTACACCTTGGTGTACCTCAGCCTGATTGTGCTTATCCCGCTAGCGGCGATGTTCGTCCACGCCGCTCAACTCACCTGGGATCAGTTCTGGGCGATCATCTCCGCACCGCGCGTGCTGGCGGCATTGAAGCTGAGCTTCGGCACCGCGCTGTGTGCCGCGATCATCAACGGCATCATCGGCACGCTGCTGGCTTGGGTGCTGGTGCGTTACACGTTCCCGGGGCGCAAGGTGATCGACGCGATGATCGATCTGCCGTTCGCGCTGCCGACCGCCGTAGCCGGTATCGCGCTGACCGCGCTGTATGCGCCGGCCGGCCTGGTCGGGCAATTCGCCGCTGACCTCGGTTTCAAAATCGCTTATACCCCGCTCGGTATCACCCTCGCGCTGACCTTCGTCACACTGCCATTCGTGGTGCGCACGGTGCAGCCGGTGCTGGCCGACATCCCTCGTGAAGTCGAAGAAGCCGCCGCGTGCCTCGGTGCGAAACCCTTGCAGGTGTTCCGCCACATCCTCGTCCCCGCGCTGCTGCCCGCCTGGCTCACCGGTTTTGCCTTGGCGTTCGCGCGTGGCGTTGGCGAATACGGTTCGGTGATTTTTATCGCCGGCAACATGCCGATGAAAACCGAGATTCTGCCGCTGCTGATCATGGTCAAACTCGACCAATATGATTACACCGGCGCCACCGCTATCGGCGTGTTGATGCTGGTGGTTTCCTTCGTCCTGTTGCTGCTGATCAACTTGCTGCAGCGGCGCATCGAAACCCCATAAGGAGGCGCGAACAATGTCCCAATCGTCTATTGCGGCCGCCTCTTCGGCCAACGCTGCACGCCGTGGCAGTGCCACTTCGCGCAGAGTCCTGATCGGCCTTGGCTGGCTGGTCTTTTTCCTGTTTCTGCTGTTGCCGTTGTTCATCGTTGTATCGCAGGGTTTGAAGAATGGCCTCGGTGCATTTTTCACCGCGATTTTTGAACCGGATGCACTGTCGGCACTGAAACTCACCGTGTTCGCCGTGCTGATTTCGGTGCCGCTGAACCTGGTGTTCGGCGTCAGCGCCGCATGGTGCGTGAGCAAGTACTCGTTCCGTGGCAAGAGCATGCTGGTGACGCTGATCGACCTGCCGTTCTCGGTGTCGCCGGTGATCGCCGGTCTGGTCTACGTGCTGATGTTCGGCGCGCAGGGACTGTTCGGGCCATGGCTGCAGGATCACGACATCCAGATCGTCTTCGCCTTGCCGGGCATCGTACTGGCGACGATTTTTGTCACCGTGCCGTTCGTGGCCCGTGAGCTGATTCCGCTGATGCAGGAACAAGGCACGCAGGAAGAGGAAGCCGCGCGCCTGCTCGGCGCCAACGGCTGGCAGATGTTCTGGCATGTCACCGTGCCGAACATCAAGTGGGGCCTGATCTATGGCGTGGTGCTGTGTACCGCGCGGGCCATGGGTGAATTCGGTGCGGTGTCGGTGGTTTCCGGGCACATTCGCGGGGTGACCAACACCTTGCCGCTGCACGTCGAGATCCTCTACAACGAATACAACCACGTGGCCGCGTTCGCCGTGGCGAGCCTGTTGCTGATCCTGGCGCTCTTCATCCTGCTGGCCAAGCAGTGGAGCGAAAACCGTATCAACCGCCTGCGCGCCAGCGCCGCGGAGGAATAATTCATGTCGATCGAAGTGCGTAACGTCAGCAAGAATTTCAATGCGTTCAAGGCGCTGGACAACATCAGCCTGGACATTCACAGCGGTGAACTGGTCGCGCTGCTCGGCCCCTCGGGCTGCGGCAAGACCACGCTGCTGCGGATTATCGCCGGTCTGGAAACCCCGGATAACGGCAACATCGTTTTCCACGGTGAAGACGTTTCCGGCCACGACGTGCGTGATCGCAATGTCGGTTTTGTGTTCCAGCATTACGCGTTGTTCCGTCACATGACCGTGTTCGACAACGTCGCGTTCGGTCTGCGCATGAAACCGAAAAACCAGCGCCCGAGCGAAAGCCAGATCGCGGTCAAGGTTCATGAGTTGCTGAACATGGTGCAGCTGGATTGGTTGTCGGATCGTTATCCGGAGCAGTTGTCCGGTGGTCAGCGTCAGCGTATCGCCCTGGCCCGCGCCTTGGCGGTGGAGCCGAAAGTGTTGCTGCTGGATGAGCCGTTCGGCGCCCTTGATGCCAAGGTGCGTAAGGAATTGCGCCGCTGGTTGGCGCGTCTGCACGAAGACATCAACCTGACGTCGGTGTTCGTGACCCACGACCAGGAAGAGGCGATGGAGGTTGCTGACCGTATCGTGGTGATGAACAAGGGTGTGATCGAACAGATCGGCTCACCGGGCGACGTCTACGAAAACCCGGCCAGCGATTTCGTTTATCACTTCCTCGGCGATTCGAACCGCTTGCTGCTGAGCGACGACAATCACGTGCTGTTCCGCCCGCACGAAGTGTCGTTGTCGAGGCATGAGCTGGAGGATCATCACGCGGCAGAGGTGCGCGATATCCGGCCGTTGGGTGCGACCACGCGGGTGACGTTGAAGGTTGAGGGGCAGACGGATTTGATCGAGGCTGAAGTGGTGAAAGACCACGACAGCCTGATCGGCTTGGCCAAGGGTGAAACCCTGTTCTTCAAGCCGAAGGTCTGGCAGAAAGTCGCCAGCCTTTAACTGATCGTTCCCACGCTCTGCGTGGGAACGCATCCCGTGACGCTCCGCGTCACAGTGGACGCGGAGCGTCCATGGCGGCATTCCCACGCAGAGCGTGGGAACGATCGGAACAACCAAAATCCCTGTGGGAGCGAGCTTGCTCGCGAATGCGGTCTAGACAGCCGCACGATTCGGATTAACTCGCACAACCCCCGCCCGCGCCTCGATCTGCTCTTTCAACTCATGCCGCATCCCGAGCATGAACGCGAACTCGGCCACCACAAACAACGGCCCGACAATCAGCCCCGACACGTCATCGACAAACGCCGGTTTGCGCCCTTCATAGTGATGCCCGACAAACTGGATCACCCAGCCCACCACAAACATCGCCAGCCCGCTGCTCAGCCAGACCATGGTGCTCTGCTGCGCCAAGACGTGCCCGGCCCAGACCGACAGGCCCATCAGCGCGGTCATTAATACGCCGAGCTTCACTTCCAGTCTCAGGTAAAACCACGCCGAGGCCAGCGCCACGATAACGGCTGGAGATATCCACAAGCCGCCAAGCGACCATTCCGGCCGCGACAACAAAACCGCCACAGCCACCACAATCAGCGGAATGCCGATAAAGTGGCTGGCGATGTTGCGCGGATCACGGTGGTAGGCGGCGTATTGACTGAGATGGTCGACGAGGCTTTTCATTGTTGTTCCTCCGGTAGGGTTGATCGCATCATCCCTCGGGATCAGGGTTCGCTCTGTCAGGCAGGCGACAATCCAGGAGTGTTTATGCAAATTCGTTCACGGCTGATGAGCGGCCAGTGGTTCAGTCATCTGCCGGTGTCCTTTCAGGATAGCTTGCTGGCGGCGGCCCGGGAGCGGCGGCTGACGGCAGGGCAGCGCTTGTTTCAGCGTGGTGATGCGCCTTGCGGTTTGTACGCGGTGCTTGAGGGCGCGGTGCGCATTGGTGCGGTGAGTGAGCAGGGCAAAGAGGCGCTGTTGAGTCTGGTGGAGGCGCCGCACTGGTTTGGCGAAATCTGCCTGTTCGACGGGCAGCCGCGTACCCATGATGCGTATGCAGTCGGGCCGTGCCTGCTGCTGAATATTCCGCAGGCGACGTTGCTGAAGTTGCTGGATGAGAACCCGGTGAACTGGCGACATCTGGCGCTGTTGATGAGCCACAAACTGCGCCTGACCTTTATCAACCTGGAACAACTGAGCCTGCTGCCGGCCCCGGCGCGTCTGGCGCATCGCTTGCTGATGATTGCCGAAGGTTACGGCGAACTCGACGCGCCGCGCCGAGTGCTGCAGCTGCCGCAGGAGCAACTGGCGTCGATGCTGTCGCTGTCGCGGCAGACCACTAACCAGATCCTCAAGGATTTGCAGGGGCAGGGGATTATCGGTCTTGGATACGGCGAGATCGAAATCCTCGATGCCACGCGATTGCGCACCCTGGCCACGATCTAACGGCGCCACATTATCCGCAGTGGAAACCCATACTTGTGGCGAGGGGATTTATCCCCGCTGGGGCGCGCAGCGGCCCTAAAAATGGGACTGCTGCGCAGTCCATCGGGGATAAATCCCCTCGCCACAGAGGCCTGTTCCGAGGATCTGTGTTTATTTTACGAGCCGCGATAGGTCGAGAAACCGTACGGGCTCAGCAGCAGCGGGATGTGGTAGTGCTGATCGGTCTGCTTCACTTCAAAAATCACCGGAATCTCCGGGAAGAACGTGTCGTGCTTGACCTTCTTGAAGTACTCGCCAGTCTTGAACACCACGCGGTATTCACCCGCCTCAAAAGGCTGCTTGGCCGGGAACAGCTCGGCGATGCGTCCTTGTTCATTGGTGGTGCCCTGAGCCAGCGGCTGCCAGTCCTGACCAACGTGCTTCTCCAAAGTCACGTTGATGCCCGGCGACGGCAGGCCGTTTTCCAGATTGAGCACGTGCACGCTCAACGGGTTGCCAGCGGCCAGCGCCAGGCTTGAGAAAGCGCTCAGGCCGAGCGCTGCGAAAGTCATGCGCAAAGTATTCATCGATGCATCTCCTTATTGGGAACGGGTGGTGGCCAGGCCGGTTTTCTCGGCCGCCTTGATTGCACAGTTTTCGTCTTGCTCACCGCCGCCGGAACCGGCCACGCCCATTGCGCCCACTAGTTCAGTGCCGAGGAACAGCGGAATACCGCCGCCGAGCAACAACAATTCGTCGAGGGTGTTGAGGTTGGCGGTTTCCGGATTGCTGCGAGCGCGCTCGGCGAACAGTCGGGTGGCGGTTTTGGTCGACAGCGCGGTGTACGCCTTGCGCTGGCTGGCGGCGGTGTTATGCGGGCCGACGCCGTCGCCGCGCAAGGTCACCAGCAAGTTGCCGCCGCGATCGAGCACCGACACCGTGCCGGTGCAATTGGTCATGGCGGTGTCGGCGAGCAGACGTGCGGTTTTCAGGTCGAGGTCAGCGTGACGCGGCAGTTCCGGGCTGGCGTAAACCCCGGCGCTGAGGCCGAGGGTCAGGCTGGCGAGCAAGAATTTCAGGGTCATGGACAAGCTCCAGAAGCGAAGGTCGTCACCTTAATCGGCGGTCTTCGTCAGAACCTCGTCAGTTGGATTACAAGTTTGTAATGGGCAACGTCGCCGAAGGCGCCTAGCCTGTGTGCCTATCAATCGAGGTGTGCCATGCGTTTGCTGGTCGTAGAAGATGAAGCCAAAACCGCAAATTTCCTCGCCAAAGGCCTGGGCGAGTCGGGTTTTGCCGTGGACGTGGCGCTCAATGGCCTCGATGGGCGCTACTTTATCGAGCAGCAGGAATATGACCTGATCATCCTCGACGTGATGCTGCCCGGCCTCAACGGCTGGCAATTGCTGCAACTGATTCGCCAGCGCGGCGCCACGCCGGTGCTGTTCCTCACCGCCAAGGACGCCATTGAAGACCGTGTGCGCGGCCTCGAACTGGGCGCCGACGATTACTTGCTGAAACCCTTTGCCTTCGCCGAACTGCTCGCGCGCGTGCGCACCTTGCTGCGCCGCGGGCCGATGCGCGAAGCCGAGTCGTACAGCATCGCCGATCTGGAAATCGATGTGCTGCGCCGCCGCGTCAGCCGCAATGGCCAGCGCATCGCCCTGACCAACAAGGAGTTCGCCCTGCTGCAACTGCTCGCCAGTCGCCAGGGCGAAGTGCTGTCGCGCACGCTGATCGCCTCACAGGTGTGGAACCTGAATTTTGACAGCGACACCAACATGGTCGAAGTCGCCGTGCGGCGTTTGCGTTCGAAAGTCGATGATCCGTACATGCCGAAACTCATCCACACCGTGCGCGGTGTCGGTTATCAACTGGAAGCGCCGGACGATGCGCTCTAAGTCGATCGCCTGGCGACTGGCGCTGGCGTTCGCGATTGTTTGCGCCTTGGTGCTGAGCGCGATTGGCGTGTTTCTCTACCGCTCGCTGGCCTCGGAAATCGCCTACCGCGACGACCTCGCGTTACTCGGTCGACTGGAGCAAGTGCGCGCCTTGCTCGCCGACAGCGACAGCCTCGGCGCTTTGCAGGCGCGGCCTCGGCTGTATCAGAACATGCTCGGCAATCTCGACAGCCTGTTGCTGGTGCGGCGTGCCGACGGATCAAGCGTGATCGCGATCAATCCACGGCAGCGCGAGTTGCCCGCACTGAACGCCATCCCCCGCGAGCAAACGCCGCAGCGTCCCGATGTGCTGACCTGGCAAGCGCCGGACGGTGCTGAACTGGCGCTGTTGTCCGGCGAAGCGCAGGGGCCGAACGGCGAGCCGCTGACGGTCATTGCCGGCAAAGTGCTGAGCGAGCGTGAGCAGATGCTCGGCAGTTATCGCATGCGCTTGTACCTGTCGGTTGGCCTCGGTGCGTTGCTCGCTTTTGCCTTGGGCTTGCTCTTGCTGCGCCGGGGCCTGCAACCGTTGCGGCAGTTGAGCGAAGCGGTGCGCGGCATCGATCTGCGTAGCCTTGATCAACGCCTGCCTGCCAATGGCACGCCGGCAGAATTGCTTGAACCGGTGCAAGCGCTCAACGGCATGCTCGCGCGACTGGACGACAGCGTGCAGCGCCTGTCGCAGTTCTCCGCCGACCTCGCCCACGAAATCCGCACGCCGTTGCACACCTTGCTGGCGAGCAACGGCCAGGCGCTGAATCACCCGCGCAGCACCGAGGAATATCAGGAAGTGCTGGCCTCGAACATGGAAGAGTTCGAACGGCTCAAACGCATGGCGGAAAACCTGATGTTCCTCGCCCGGGCAGAACAGGCCGAACGCGCGCTGAATCTGCAAACCCTGGATTTGCCCAGCGTTGGCGGTGAGCTGTGTGATTACTTTGAAGCCTTGGCGGATGACCGTGACGTGCGGCTCGACAATCAATTGCACGGTGAACTGCTTGCCGATCAGCAATTGTTGCAACGGGCGCTCGGCAATCTGCTGGCCAATGCCGTGCGTCATGCCGATCAAGGATCGGTGATCAGTCTGCGTCGCCGCGACGAGTCGGGTGAATGCTGGTTGCAAGTGCACAACCATGGCCCGGCGATTGCGCAGGCGCATCTGAGCAAACTGTTCGACCGCTTCTACCGCGTCGATCCTTCACGGGCAGAACCGGGGGATTCGGGTGGCTTGGGGCTAGCGATTGTGCAGTCGATCATGCAGTTGCATGGGGGACAGGTGCGGGTGAGTAGTGATGCTGACGGCACTGTTTTTGAGCTGGGTTTTGCGTTGAATTAAAGGACGCTATCGCGAGCAGGCTCACTCCTACAGTTGGAATGCGTTCCTACTGTAGGAGTGAGCCTGCTCGCGATGGCGCCAGATCAGACACCCTGATTCTGGATCAGCGCAACCCATCCCGAAACTGCCCCGGCGTCATCCCCGTCCAGCGCTTGAACGCGCGGCTGAAGCTGCTGGTATCGGCGAACCCGAGCAAATAACTCACCTCACTCAACGAACACTGCGGATCGCGCAGGTGCAGCAGCGCCAGGTTCTCGCGGCTCTCGTTGAGCAGTGTGTCGAAGCGACAACCCTCATCCGCCAGATGCCGTTGCAAGCTGCGCAAACTCAAATGCAACGCTTGAGCAATTCGCTCAGCGCTCGGCTCACCTTCCGGCAATTGTTCTTCGATGGCATCGCGCACCTTGCGCTCCCATGTCAGCGGCTGGAGCTGAGCCATCGTGCGTTTGAGCACCGCTTCATTGTGTTCGGCAAGTTCCGGGTTGGCGTCGTCGAGGTGGCTGTCGAAGTCGACGAGGGCGAACTCCAGACGATCCTCGGCACAACCAAAATGCACCGGGGCGCGGAAGACTTTGTGCCATTGGTGCGCGTCGGTTGGTTCCGGACGGCGCAGGTAAACGGCGAGTGGCGCGTAGTCGCGGCCGAGGCGATTGCGGCAGGTGCGCACGTAGATCGCGGTGAACGCGTCGATGGCTTCGAAGGCTGGCGCCGGATTGCCTGACGGAATTTTCAGACGGAATTGATAGCGGTCGTCGCTGCGGCTCAGTTCCAGTTCCAGCGCATCGCTGACCACCGGGTGATAGCGCACGATGCGTTCAAACACTTCACGCAAACTGCCGCTGGCGACCAGCGCATAACCGAGCGCATGGAACGTGGTCGGGCTGACGAACCGCGACACGCGCAAACCAATCGCCGGGTCGCCGCTGACCTGCACGGCGATTTCCCAGAGGCGCGTGGTGCCGGACAGTGGATAGCGCGCGTTGGGGTCGTCCATCAAATTCGGATCGAGCCCGGCCTGTTGGCACAGGGCAATGCTGTCCAGCCCCAGCGCATCAAGTTGTTTGCGCAAGGCACGGGTCCAACTGGCGAGGGAGGTCGGTTCCTTCATGCTGATTGGCGCTTCCGGTCAACAGGTTGGCGTTCTCGGCTACCGCAATTGAAGCACTGGCGAGGCACGATGCGAACATCATAAACCCGAGGATGGAAGCATGGACGGTACTTCTGCAAGTCCCCAGCGACACAATGCGGCCCAGCGATCAGCACATATTCGCGAAGTGGTGCTGGCCAAAGGCGTCGAATTGCGCGAGCGCTACCCGATTCTCAAGCATCAGGATGCGCTTGGGGCGGGGATTCTGGCCTTTGCCCTGATCGGGATGATCGGCTCGGCGACGCTGTACATCACCGGCCATATGGCGTGGTGGGCATGCCTGTTGCTCAATGCTTTTTTTGCTTCGCTGACCCATGAGCTGGAGCACGACCTGATCCACAGCATGTATTTCCGCAAGCAGCGCGTGCCGCACAATTTGATGATGGGCCTGGTGTGGCTGGCGCGGCCGAGCACGATCAACCCGTGGATTCGTCGGCATCTGCACCTCAATCACCACAAGGTCTCCGGCACTGAAACTGACATGGAGGAGCGCGCGATCACCAACGGCGAGCCGTGGGGTTTTGCGCGTTTGCTGATGGTCGGCGACAACGTGATGTCGGCGTTTATCCGCATGCTGCGAGCCAAGACCTGGGCGCACAAGTTCAGCATCATCAAGCGCACGTTGAAGGTCTACGCGCCGCTGGCGCTGGTGCATTGGGGGGCGTGGTATGTGTTTCTCGGTTTTCATGCGGCCAATGGCATTGCGTATCTGCTGGGTGCGCCGATTGAATGGTCAGCGACGACGTTGTCGGTGATGCAGGTGATCGATATCGCCGCCGTGGTGATCATCGGCCCGAATGTTTTGCGTACGTTTTGCCTGCACTTCATCAGCTCGAACATGCATTACTACGGCGATGTTGAACTGGGTAACGTGCTGCAGCAGTGTCAGGTGCTCAACCCTTGGTGGCTGTGGCCGTTGCAGGCGTTCTGCTTCAACTTTGGCAGCAGTCACGGGATTCATCATTTTGTGGTGAAGGAACCGTTTTATATCCGCCAGATGACCGTGCCGGTGGCGCATAAGGTGATGCGTGAGATGGGGGTGAGGTTTAATGATTTCGGGACGTTTGGGCGGGCGAACCGGTTTGTTCGCAAAGATGCGGTTGCGCAGGAAGAGGTGCGTATCGCTCAGGCATAACGGTTGACTGCAAAGGCCTCTTCGCGAGCAGGCTCGCTCCCACATTTGGAATACGGTTCCCTGTGGGAGCGAGCCTGCTCGCGAATGCGGTATTTCAGGCAGCATCAATCCGGCTGAAACGGCGACTCGCTGAGAATCACCCCGGTCTCCTCGACATACTGCTGCCAATGCCCGATCAACGCGCTGAGCTTCACCGGCTGACTCAACGCCAGATCATGAATCTCCCCCGGATCGCTGCTCAAATCATAAAGCTGCCAGGTCGCCGGCCCCACTGGCCCGGGGATCCACACCGCTTTCCACGATCCCTGCCGAATCGCCCTTCGCCCAAATAATTCCCAACCCGTCACCGTGTGCTCGTCGTGCACCTGCGCGGTCTCGCCCGACAAGAATCCCAGCCACGATTTGCCACGCAATGGCGCCACCGGTTTACCGTGCCACAGCTTGCCCGGATGACGCACGCCGGCCAGATCGAGAATCGTCGGCGTGATGTCCATCACCGTGCCGAAGCCATGGCTGATCTGTCCTTTGATCGCCAGCTGCGGATAGTGCAGCAGCGCCGGCACGCGAATCCCGCCTTCGGTGGTAAACGCTTTGAACAGCCGTGACGGCGCGGTCGCCACCTGCGCCCAGTTCGGCCCGTACCAGACGTAAGAGTTGGCCCGACCAATGTTGTCGAGGCTGTTGTCGTAGTGCTGGCTGAGATACGTCACCAGTTCCGGGCCGAATTTCGGGAACGCTTCGAGCAGTGCGCCTCCGGCACCGTTGTCGGACATGAACAGGATGAACGTGTTGTCGAGTTGCCCCTGCTGGCGCAGGTAATCGACGACCCGGCCAATGTTCCAGTCCATGCGCTCGACCATCGCCGCGTAGACCTCCATCGCCCGCGCGGAAATCTGCTTTTGCTCGTCGCTTAACACGTCCCACTGTTTGGTCAACTGAATCAGTGGATGCGGCTCGACGTCTGGCTCAATCAGGCCGAGGGCTTTGAGTTTTTCCAGCCTTTCAACGCGCAACACTTCCGGGCCGGCGTCATAGCGGCCACGGTATTTCTCGACGATGTCAGCGGGCGCCTGCAACGGCCAGTGCGGTGCGGAGAATGGCAGGTAAGCGAAGAACGGCCGAGTTTGATCACGCTCCTTGAGGTATTGCAGCAACTTGTCGCCGAAGGCATCGGAGGAATAGAAATCCTTCGGCAATTCGTCGAGAAACTGGTCATCTTCGATGTACAGCGCCGGGGTCGATTTCAGCAGGCCCGGCGTTTGCTCATCGTAGGTCGGCTCGAAACCATAGTGGTTGGCCGCGCCCGGTAGTAGCGAAAACGAGCGCTCGAAACCGCGCGCATGCGGCGCCAGTTCAGCTTTCAAACCGAGGTGCCATTTGCCGCTCATCAACGTTTGATAACCGGCCTCGCGCAGCAACTCGGGCAGCGCGACGACGCGGTCGTTGAGGTAACCCTCGTAACCCGGTTTGCCGATCAGATCCGGGGTCAGCGTTTCGGCCATGGTGCCGATGCCGGCGATGTGGTGGTCGGTGCCGGTGAGCAGCATCGAACGGGTCGGCGAGCAGGTCGGTGCGGTATGAAAATCGGTCAGGCGCAGGCCATTGTTGGCCAGGGCATCAAGGTGCGGCGTGGCGATTTCGCCGCCGAACGCACCGATGTCGGAGAAGCCGAGATCGTCGGCCAGAATCACCAAAAAGTTGGGACGTTGCGGCATTGCGAAACTCCTGTTCAGCAGGCAATGAACGTCAGCGGCAGATCGCGGATCTGCACCGGCACGCTCGGTTGGTAATGGTCATCACTGGTCAGTTCGTGCAGCAGTTCTTCACGCAACTGATGGAAGTCGAAACTGCTGCGCTGGCGCGGATGGGGCAGGGCGATGTCGACCACTTGCTTGATCCGCCCCGGACGCGGCTCCATCACCACCACGCGGTCGGCGAGGAAGATCGCTTCTTCGACGTCGTGGGTGACGAGGATGGTGGTGATTTTCGCGCGGTTGCGGATCGCCAACAGCTCGTCCTGCATCTGCTGGCGGGTCAGCGCGTCGAGGGCGCCGAAGGGCTCGTCGAGCAGCAGAATTCGTGGGCTCGCTACGAGGCCACGAGCAATCGCCACGCGCTGCGCCATGCCGCCGGAGAGTTGGTGCGGATAGGCGCGGGTGAAGTCGCGCAGGCCGACCAGATCGATGAAATCGTCGATGCGTTTTTGCTTTTGCGCAGCGCTCAACGGCTCGTTGACCAGGCCGAGGCCGATGTTGTCGGCGACGGTCAGCCACGGGAATAACCGGTGTTCCTGGAAGACAATGCCGCGCTCGCCGCCGATGCCGCTGACGGCTTTGCCATCGACGGTGATCTGCCCGCGAAATTGCGTATCAAGACCCACCAACAAACGCAGCAAGGTGGATTTGCCGCAGCCGCTGGAACCGACGATGGCGACGAATTCGCCCTCGGCGATGTCCAGGTTGAATTCGCGAATCGCCTCCAGTTCGAAACCGTCGACGTCGAAGGATTTGCCTACGTGGGTGAAGCTGACAATGGGTGCGTTCATGCGTGTCTCCAGCGGGTCGCGCGAATTTCCAGGCGTTGGCCAATAAGGTTGAGCAGGGCGCCGGTGAGGCCGACGAAGAGCATGCACGCCATGATCAGATCCATGCGCAGCAGTTGTTGCGCGCCGATCATCTGGCTGCCGATGCCGCCGTTGGACGGCATGAAATATTCGGCGCCGATGGTGCCGAGCCAGGCGTAGATCAGGCTCAGGCGCAGACCGGCGAAAATTCCCGGCGCGGCACCGGGGAGCACCAGTCGACGCAGGCGCTGACCAAGGCTCAGGCGCAGCACTTGTGCGGCTTCGTTGAGTTGCGGCGAAAGGTTGGCGACGCTGCGTTGCGTGGCGATAAACAGCGGAAAGAATGCGGCGAGGGCGACGAACACCCATTTCGCCAGTTCACCCAAACCGAACCACGCGGTGAGCAGCGGCACCCAGGCGAAAATCGCGATCTGGCGCAGCGCGGCGAGTGTCGGGCCGAGCACACGTTCGCTGGTGCGTGACAAGCCCAGCAGCAAGCCGAGGGCCAAACCGAGTCCGCCGCCCAGCAACAAACCGCCGAGGGTGCGACCCAGGCTCAGGGCCATGCCGTTGATCAACGTGCCATCGAGCAGACCGTCCCACGCCGTAATCAGCACGGCCAGCGGGCTCACCAGAATATTCGGATCGACCCACTGTTGATCGTTCGCCAGTTGCCAAAGCGCGAGCAAGCCCAGCGGCAGCAGCCACGGTTGCAAACGCTGCCAGCCTTCATAGCGCGGGCCGCGACGAATTTCCGCAGTGGCCGGGTGCGGCCAGTGCACCAGTTTTTTATCCAGCAGACCGATGCCGCGATCCATCGCCACGCCGATCAAACCGATCACCACGATGCACACGAAAACGATGTCGAGCATAAACAGCTGGCGCGCCCAGACCATGAGGTAACCGATGCCTTCGCTGGAGGCGAGCAACTCGACTGCGAGCAACGATGTCCAGCCAGCGGCCAGCGCCAAACGCACACCGGCCATGAACGCGGGCAGGGCGGCGGGCAGCACCAATCGCCGGATCAGCAGGCGCGGTGGCAATCGCAACACGGCAGCGGCTTCGCGCAGTTTCGGCTGAGCGTCACGCACGCCGACCAGCGTGTGCAAGGTCACCGGGACGACGATAGCTTTGATCAGCACCACCAGTTTCAACACTTCGCCGATGCCGAAAAACACCATGAACAGCGGAATCCACGCCAGCGTCGGCACCTGCGCCAGACCGGCGAACGTCGGGAAAATCAGACGCTCCAGACGGCGGCTGAAACCCAGCGCGGCACCCAGCACTGCACCGGCGGAAATCCCTGCAAGCAATCCCCAGAACAGCCGTTGCAGGCTGATCCACAAATGGCTCCACAGCTCACCCTGCGACAGCTCGACGGCGCTGTTCCACACCAACGATGGCGCCGGCAGGATCTGCTCGCTCATCCATTGATTGCGCGCGGCCAGCCACCATAGAGCGAACAGACTGATGGGCAGCAGCCATGGCAACAGGCGTTGGTTGATGCTGGGCCAGGAGCGTCGGCTTTTCAGCGGTGGCGCTGGCAGCGGCAAACTGAGCAGAGATTGACGGGCCATGGGTGACCTCCGTTGTCGGGTTGCATGGCAAACCACCGCTCTTGTAGGAGCAGAGCTTGCTCGCGAAGGCGTTAAATCAGTCGACTGTTGCGTTGACTGACACGGCCCCTTCGCGAGCAAGCTCTGCTCCTACAAGTTGCGTGGCGCATGCAAAAATGATCTAACAATATTCAAATCAATACTATTTGGAGATAAGCCAGACCATTTAAGGCTTCCAGCCCACACGCATCCAATGCATTCGAAGAATATTTTCGATGCTGTTAATGCATACGCCGCTGCAAGCCCCGGCGTTGTTCGCTTAGCGTTAAAAGCTATAAAAATGTGCTTTTATAGTATTTAAGCGTAGGTGCTGCTTCGGCCTACTTTCGGCTCCTTAACGCCTGTATTGATCAAGGAGCCGCACCCATGAACCTTCCTTTCAAACGTGTCATCAGTCTGTTTGCCGCCCCGGCGCTGGCGGGTTTTCTCACGCTGACGGCGCAGGCCGATGAGCTGAAGGAAATCCGCATCGCCGTGCCCGACCTGAGCG
This sequence comes from Pseudomonas sp. PS01303, assembly GCF_029959385.1. NCBI lineage: Bacteria > Pseudomonadati > Pseudomonadota > Gammaproteobacteria > Pseudomonadales > Pseudomonadaceae > Pseudomonas > Pseudomonas sp. PS01303. The sequence continues at coordinate 36,455 of NZ_JASCPK010000030.1, read as the reverse complement.
CCGGCACTCAACACAGCGGCGGCGGTGTGGTCGACGTGCTGCGTGATCAGCAGATCTTCGAAAAGGCGTTCGCCGATCAGGGCATCAAGATTCAGTGGAATTTCTTCAAGGGTGCGGGGCCAGTGATCAATGAGGCGTTTGCCAACGGTCAGGTTGATCTGGCGTATCTCGGGGATCTGGCGGCGATCATTGGCAAGTCCAACGGCCTCGATACGCGGCTGCTAAATGCCGGTGCACGTGGGGTGAAGCAGTATCTCGGCGTGGTGCCGGGTTCCGGGATCAAGACCTTGCAGGATCTGAAGGGTAAGCGTGTGGCGATCTTCAAGGGCACCGCGACGCAGTTGTCGTTTGACGCGGCGCTGGCCAGTCAGGGCTTGAGCGAGAAGGATCTGAAGGTCATTAACCTCGACTTCACCGGCGCGACCGCCGCACTGGCGGCGAAGCAAATTGATGCGTCGTGGGGCAGTTCCGGGTTGGCGGCATTGCAAATCAAGGGCTTGGCCGAGTTGCCGTTGAACACCAAGGATTTGGGCGGGGCCGGCAGTGTGCAGTCGGTGTTGGTGGGCAGCGGCAAGTTTGTTGATGGGCATCCGGAGGCGGTGGCGAAGTTGTTAAAGGCGCAGCAGCAGGCCGTGGAATGGCTGACGCAGGACAGCAACAAGGATGCGTACGTGCAGTTGGTGTCAGGACTGGCGAGTTATCCGCCGGTGATCCTCACTGAAGATTTGAAAGATCAGAAACTGAGCGAAGTATTCCCGTCGACGCTGGATCCGGCGTTCCTGGCTAGCTTGCAGGACAAGGTCGATCTGGCAGCGCAGCAGAGACTGATTCGCAAGCCGTTCAAGGTCAATGAATGGGTGGCGCCGGAGTTGGCAGCGGCCAAGCTCTAAAAGCAAAAGATCGCAGCCTGCGGCAGCTCCTACAGGGGTACCGATCGTTCCCACGCTCTGCGTGGGAATGCATCAATGGACGCTCTGCGTCCGCTTTGGGACGCGGAGCGTCCCGGGCTACATTCCCACGCAGAGCGTGGGAACGATCCTCTTTAAACAGCGACGCGATGTTCCTCTCGATCCACCGCCACCAGCGTCTCAATCATCGCCCGCGCCGCCGGTGACAGCCGAAACCCGGTACGGCTGACGATCCCGCAACGCGCATTCATGCTCTCCAGGTTCTGCGGCAAATTACGCCAGTGCAGCAGCACCAGCGAACCCTTGGCAATGTCCTCGACAAACGCCTCTTCCGTACCGACGCCAATCGCATTCGATTGCAGCACCACTTTCACCAGCGCCGGAAAATGCTCGGTCTCGATGGTCGGCGAAAAATCGATCCTGCCGCTGAGATTCGCCAGCAATTTACGAATGCCCGGCGGGATCCGCGTGGTCGCCAGCGGGTAGTCGAACATGTCGTTGGTCGACAGGCTTTCCTTGGCCAATAGCGGATGTCCCGGACGGCAAAAAAACACTCCGCGCTTGGGCGTCAGTGCTTGCGTCTGAAAGTTCGGATCCGCCTCGAAATGACGAATGTCGGCGATGAAGAATTCGATCTCTTCACGGCTCAGCGCGCGGCTGAGTTTTTCCCAGTTATCCACCTGAAAACAGGTGCGCACTTTCGGGTGCGCATTGATGAATTGCGCCACTGCATCCGGCACCAGTTTCACCGCCGGCGCCGGGCCGCAACCGAAGTGCACTTCGCCGGCATCAAGCTTGGTCATCTGCGTCACTTCCGCGCTGAGCATCGCCGCGCCTTGTACCAGGCTCAGGGCGTGTTGCAGCACCACTTGGCCTTCGGGGGTGGGGCGTAAATCCTTGTTGCCGCGATCCACCAGCACGCAGCCGAATTCTTGCTCCAGCCCTTGAATGCTGCGGCTGAACGCCGGTTGAGTGATGCCCATCGCGTCCGCCGCACGGACAAAACTGCGGTGTTCGTTGAGGGCGATGAAGTAGCGCAACTGGCGAAGATCCATATGCTTTTCCGGCATCCTAAAAATAGCTCGAAGGCATTTGCGACGAGGGTTGCTAGAGGTTTTAAATGCAAGCTCTTATTCCGTCAACGAAGCATGTGAATATCTATTAGATGTAAATGGAATATAGATAGAGCAATGTTTCGCTGCCACCCAACCGTAAGCAGTCGATGAGGGTCTACCCATGAGCAATGCCGCACTCGCAGTAAAACCCGCTGTCCACGCGCTGGAAATTCACCCGGTGGCCGGTCGTATCGGCGCCGAGATTCGTGGCGTGCACTTGTCCGGTGAACTGGACGCCGCCACCGTCGAAGCCATTCAACAGGCACTGGTTCAGTACAAAGTCGTGTTCTTCCGCGAACAGACTCAGCTCGACGATCAGCGTCAGGAAGCCTTTGCTCATTTGCTCGGCGAACCAGTGGCGCATCCGACCGTGCCGTCCCGTGAAGGCACGCGTTATCTGCTCGAACTGGACGGCGCTGAAGGTCAGCGCGCCAACTCCTGGCACACCGACGTGACCTTCGTCGACGCCTATCCGAAAGCCTCGATCCTGCGCTCAGTGGTGGCCCCGGCATTCGGTGGCGACACCCTGTGGGCCAACACCGCGACGGCGTACAACGGCCTTCCGACCGAACTGCGTGAACTGGCCGATAAACTGGTCGCCGTGCACAGCAACGAGTACGACTACGCCAGTGCGAAACCGGACGTGTCGGCAGAGAAGCTGGAGCGCTATCGCAAGGTTTTCACATCGACTGTTTACGAGACTGAGCACCCGGTGGTGCGCGTGCACCCGATCAGCGGCGAGAAGAGCTTGTTGTTGGGGCATTTCGTTAAACGCATCAAAGGCTACTCGCAGGCTGATTCGGCGCATTTGTTTGGGCTTTTGCAGAGCCATGTGATCCGTCAGGAAAACACAGTGCGCTGGCGCTGGAAGGCGGGTGATGTGGCGATCTGGGATAACCGTTCGACGCAGCATTATGCGATTGATGATTACGGGACTCAGGATCGGGTGGTGCGTCGGGTGACGTTGAAGGGTGAGGTGCCGGTGGGGGCGAACGGGCAGCGTAGCCAGACTATCAAAGGCGCGGACATCGTCGGCGTCTGATCGAGCTCGATACCTGTAGGAGCTGTCGAGTGAAACGAGGCTGCGATCTTTTGATTTGAAGATCAGGATCAAAAGATCGCAGCGTGCCGTAGCTCCTACCGGAATCACCAAACCCCGATCTGAACGACTTTCTCGGATTCCGGCTCACCGTAGCGAAACCGCTGGCCACGCCCATCAATCTCCTGATGGCTAATCGTCGTGCGCCGCTTCAACCCCCGCACCCACTCAAACAGATACCCCGCATGCTCCTCGCGCACCGCCGCGAATTCCGGATCGTCGCCCAAATCACGCAGCTCCTGCGGATCATTCAGCAAATCAAACAACTGCGGCCGAAAGCCGTCGTACGCCAGGTATTTCCAGCGTTCGCTGCGCACCATGGTCATGCGGCAACGATCGATCGGCTGGCCCAGACGCTCACGTGCCGGCGCCTGAAACGCGTAGTCGTATTCGCTGATCGCATAGCGGCGCCAGTCCGGATTCTCTCCGTGCAGAAGCGGGATCAACGAACGACCCTCAAGTCGATGCTCCGCCGCCGGCAATCCCAGCGCTTGAAGAAACGTCGGCAACGCATCAATGGTTTCCGCCAACCGATCATCCACCGTGCCGCGCGTGACATCCGCCGCCGCCCGAGGGTCGCGCACGATCAATGGCACGCCCACCGCTTGCTCCAGCAAAAACTCCTTCTCGCCAAGCCAGTGATCGCCCAGAAAGTCGCCGTGATCGCTGGTGAACACGATCAACGTGTCATCCCAACGGCCATTGCTCTGCAGAAAATCGAACAGACGCCCGAGTTGATCATCGACTTGCTTGACCAGGCCCATGTACGTGGGGATTACAGTCAATCGTACTGAATCGCGGGAGAAGTTGAGGCTTTCCTCATGCTGGCGAAAGGCAGTGTATACGGGGTGTTTGCTGGCTTCGGAGGGCGTCGCGCGGATCGGTTCGAGAATCGATTTCGTACTGTACAAGGCGTGGTACGGTGCTGGTACGATATATGGCCAGTGCGGTTTGATATAGGAAAGGTGTAAACACCACGATTTCTCGCCTTGCTCGGTGATGAAGTCGATGGCTCGATTTGTAGTGTAGACAGTCTCTGAGTGTTGCTCGGGAATTCGTGCTGGCAATTTCGAATGACGCATTTGCCAGCCGCTGAGGATTTCGCCGTTGTCGCCTTCGGCGGCGTTGGCCCAGTCGTGCCAGGGATTTTTGCCGTCGAAGCCCTGTTCACGCAGGTAATGGGTGTAGGGCGCGGATTCGCGTTTGTCATCGAACAGCGGATCGTCGGGATAGATGCCGTCGTGGCGCATGTACGGTTCGAAACCGACCTCGTTGAGGATCTCGGCTTGCTCGCTCTCGGGGTTGATCGCGAGACGCTGCAAGGCATCCACGTTCGCCGTTGCGTGAGTCTTGCCAACCAGTGCAGTGCGGATGCCGTGCGGGCGCAGGTAATCGCCGATCGTCAGTTCTTCCAGCGGCAGCGGCACGGCGTTCCAGGCGACTTGATGGCTGCTGACGTAACGCCCGGTGTAGGCCGACATCCGCGACGGGCCGCAGATCGTGCCTTGGGTGTAGGCGCGGCTGAAACGTACGCCGGCGGCGGCCAGGCGATCGATGTTCGGCGTGTGCAAATGTGGGTGGCCGTAGCAGGACAGGTAATCGCGGCGCAGTTGATCGCACATGATGTACAGCACGTTGCGCACGGGGTTTGGCGGGGTGGGCATGGGGTTCACCGGTCAGTGGGACAGGCGAGGGTTTTCGCTTTCGGTGGGGGTGTTCGGCAAGTGCATTTGGGGAATGGGGTTTATGCAGGGAGTGCATCAGAGACTGCACTGGCCCCTTCGCGAGCAGGCTCGCTCCCACAGGTTCGGTGCTGTGCACAAATTCTGCATTCACCACAACCCATAGTGGGAGTGAGCTTGCTCGCGAAGAGGCCCGATCAGACGGCGAGATTCTGCAGCGAACACACCTCCTCATCCACCGCATCAATCACCTTAATCTGCTCAATCATCGCCTCCGCCAACGGCGACAACCGATACCCCGCGCGGCTGACAATCCCATAGCGCGTATACAGCTCCTCCAGATCATCCGCCAAACCCTCAACCCGCAAACACACCAGCTCACCCTTGGCCTGATGCAGGGCGTCCGAATACGCGCCGACAATCCCGATCGCCTCCGAACGCAGCACCACACTGAGCAGACTCGAGCTGTTTTCGCACTCCACATTCGGGGTGAAATCCGGGAGGCCGCTGAGGTCGACAATCACCTTGCGCAGGTTCGGCGGGCGGATGCTCACCGCCAGCGGATAACTCATCAATTGCTCGGCGGTGACTCGATCAAATGCCGCCAACGGATGCCCCGCGCGGCAGCAGAAATGCCATTTACGCGGGCGCAACCGATGCGTCAGATAATCCGGATCCGCCTCGAAATGCCGAGTGTCCGCAACGAAGAATTCAAACTCTTCGCTCAATAAGCGTTTGCTCAAACTCTGCCAATCATCGACCTGAAACTGCACCCGCGCTTTCGGGTAGCGACCGATGAAGCTGCCAATTGCGCGCGGGATCAAACCCGCCGCTGGCGCCGGCCCGCAACCGAAGCGCAATTCCCCTGCCTCCAGCCCATTGAACTGGCTGATCTCGTTGGCCATTTGCTGCGCACCACTGACCAGCCGCCGCGCGTGTTCGAGCAGCACCTGGCCCTGTTTGGTCGGCGGTAATTCCTTGCGCCCGCGATCGACCAACTGGCAGCCGACGCTGTGCTCCAGCGCCTGAATGCTACGGCTGAAAGCCGACTGCGACAGGTTCACCGCCTGCGCGCCGGCGACGAAGCTGCGTTGTTCAGCCAAGGCGATGAAGTGACGAAGTTGTCGCAAGTCGATATGCATTTTTCACATAAAAAATATCCGGGAAATGCATTGGATATGCATTAGGTCGACTCCTTATAAAGGCAATCTCTTATGCAGTAAATATTTGTAAATCCATAAATAAATAACTTAAAAGAATATGCAGCACTGAAGATGTCTGTGTGTTTTTTGACCAGGAGCCGCGCCATGAGTCCGTTGAACCTAGCGTCACCCTTAACACCACGACGGCTCAAACGCCTGCCTCTGGCCTTGTTGCTGGCAGGGAGCGCCAGTTGGACTCACAGCTACGCCGCCGAAACGGAAACCCCTACGCCGGTACCCGCAGGCAAACCGGCGGCCAACAGTTCGCAGCTGGAAACCGTGACCGTGACCACTCGCCGCCGCGAAGAAAGTTCGCAGGATGTACCGACGCCAATGAGCGTGGTCAGCGGCCAGAATCTGGAGACGCAACGGGTTTACCGGATTCAGGATTTGCAGCAACTGGTACCGAGCGTCAACGTCGCCTACATGCATGCGCGGCAGTCCAGCGTGTCGATCCGAGGCCTGGGCAACAACCCGGCGAGCGATGGTCTGGAAGGCAGCGTCGGGCTGTACATCGACAACGTGTATCTGGGTCGTCCGGGCATGGCGGTGTTCGATCTGATGGACATCGAACAGCTCGAAGTTTTGCGTGGGCCGCAGGGCACGCTGTTCGGCAAAAACACCACCGCCGGGGTGATCAACATCAGCACCCGCGCGCCGACCTTCACGCCTGAGCGCAGTATTGAAACCTCGGTCGGCGAAGACGGTTATTTCCAAACCAAAGGCACGATTTCCGGGCCGCTCAACGATGAGCTGGCCGGACGTTTTTCCGCCTATCGCACACGCAGTGACGGCGACATCAAGAACGAATACAACGGCCATGATTTGAACGGCGGCTCGCGCGATGGCTTCCGCGCCCAGTTGCTGTTCAAGCCCAACGAAGACTTCAATCTGCGCTGGATCGGCGACTACAACGAAGAGGATTCCAGCGCCGGTACCCGCGTGCTGTACGACACCGGCCCGACCATCAACGGCGTCAATCTTTACTCGGTGCGGGCAGCGGCGGCCGGGGCAACGTTGGTCAACGGCTCGCACCGCAAGGTCAATCTGGACAGCGATCAACACGTCACCGTGCATCAGGGCGGCACCTCGGTTGAAGCCAATTGGGCACTGCCGAGCGATTTCACCCTGACCTCGATCAGCTCGTATCGCTTCTGGAATTTCACCCCGAAAAATGACGATGGTCTCAACGTCGCGTCGACTTACAACGCTGGTGTTTCGGTAGAAGACAAACAGTACTCACAGGAATTTCGCCTGGCGTCGCCCAAGGGCGAGTTCTTCGATTACGTCGTCGGCGCCTACTACTTCGGCAACGATCTGGACAACAAATCCTTCGCCTATTACGGCCCGCAAGCGGACATCTGGAACGGCACGCCGGCCGGTGCGCTGGCCAACATTGGCAGCGTCGGCAACGGCCATATCAAAACCGACAGTTTTGCGTTGTTTGCCCAAGGCACCTGGCATCTGACCGAGCGCCTGGATTTCACCGCTGGTGTGCGCGGCACTTATGAAGAGAAGAACGCCTGGGTCACTCGCGATGCGCCGGTCGGTGGCGCGGCGGTGACGGGTGCAGCGGCAACGGCGCGGCGCGGTCGTGCCGGCGCCTACGATTCCGGCGATTTGAATCAGTACAGTTCCAGCCCGTCCGGTTTGCTCAACCTCAGCTATCGCATCACCGACGATGTGCTCGGTTACGCGACCGTGTCCCACGGTGAAAAATCCGGTGGCGTTAACCTATCGGTCGGCTCTGCACCCGCCGCCGGCGCCGACTCGTTGTTGATCGGCACCGAACGCGCAAACAACGCCGAACTCGGTTTCAAAAGTACGCTGTGGGATCGTCGTTTGCAGCTCAACGCCAACGTCTTCTGGACGCAGGTCAACGCCTATCAGACCAACGCTTACGACGACGTCAACCGCGTGCAATACCTGACCAACGCCGGCTCCGTGCGCTCGCGCGGCGTCGAGTTTGAAAGCACGGTGATCCCGCTGCGTGGCTTGACCCTTAACTTCAACGGCTCCTTCAACGACGTCAGCTACCTCTCCTACAAAGACGCGCCGTGCCCGCCGGAAATCAGCCAGGCACCGGGTGCCCCAGCCTCTTGCGACCTCAGCGGTCACCAAGTGGTCGGCGCTTCGAAATGGATCGGCAACGCCAACGGCGAATACAAATGGAATCTCGATAACGGCTTCGAACCGTACGTCACCGGCAGCTATGCCTTCCGCTCGAAAGCCGTCGGCACGGTCGAGGATTCCGACTACGGGCAAATCCCGAGTTACGCGGTGGTCAACCTTTCCACCGGCCTGCGCGGCGACTTCAACCAAGGGCAGTGGGACATCTCGCTGTGGCTGAAAAACGCTTTCGACAAAACCTACTACACGACCCTGTGGACGGGCGGCAACGGCGGCTATGAAGGCCTGCTCGGCACACCGCGAACCCTCGGCGTCACCGGTCGCTACGACTTCTGATAAGTCATTCAAGGAGCTGCATCATGTTGCGCATCAAAACGGCTTTTCCGCTGTTGTTGTCCGGCGCGGTGTTTAGCGCTGGCGCCTTCGCCGCGCCGAGCGTTTACCCGACCGGCGTCACCCGTTACGACCCGGACAAAGCGTTCAATCAGTACGTGATTTTCAGCGGCGCCGACAAGCAGACGCACCTGATCGACATGAACGGCAACGAGGTCAAGAACTGGCCGCAGGCAGGTTTCCCTTCCGCGATCATCGACCCGAAACTGGTCGGCGGCGAGCGCGGGCATGTCCTGCTGCAACTCAGTGACAAGGATCCCGGCAAACTCGGTTCAGCCGGCAATGGCCTGGGCAATCAGAGCGTCGGCGAACTGGACTGGAATGGCAAAGTCGTCTGGCAGTGGGGCGACAAGGCGCCCGGTGGCGCGGCGCAGCAGCATCACGATCAACGCCGGTTGAGCAACGGCAACACCGTGGTGCTGGCGAACAAAGTGCACCCGATCAAAGGCTTCAAAGTCCCCGAGGTGATCGACGATGCGATCTATGAAGTCAGCCCCGACGGTGCGGTGAAATGGCAGTGGCTGGCGTCGGAGCATCTCAACGAATTCGGCTTCACCCCAGAGCAATTGAAACTGGTGCGCGGCAGCGAGGATGCGGATTACCTGCACATCAATAACCTCAGCGTAGTCGGGCCGAACAAGTGGTTCGATGCCGGTGACAAGCGTTTCAATCCGGACAATCTGCTGTTCGATTCGCGCAACGCCAACTTCATCGCAATCATCGAAAAAAGCAGCGGCAAAGTGGTCTGGCGTCTGGGGCCGAATCTGCCCTTGGCCAGCCCGAAAACCGCGCGGACGCTGCCACGTCCGGTCGATCAATTTGTCGGTCAGCATGACGCTCACATCATTCCGGCCGGGCTACCGGGCGCGGGCAATGTGCTGGTGTTCGACAACCAGGGTTCGGCGGGTTATCCGAACGTCACCCTCGGGCTGATTTCCGGCTCGCGAGTGCTGGAAATTGATCCGGTAAAAAACGAAATCGTCTGGCAGTACAGCGCCGCCAATTCGAAGCAGCCGGGGTGGGCGTTTTACAGCTCGTTCATTAGCAGTGCGCGGCGTTTGCCCAACGGCAATACGTTGATCGATGAAGGCATGAACGGACGGTTTTTCCAGGTCACGGCCAGCGGCGAAAACGTCTGGGAATACGTCAGCCCGTATCTGGGCAAAGCCCCGGGCAGCGATGCCGTCAGCAACTGGGTGTATCGCGCGTTACCTGTGAGTTACGACTGGGTGCCGCAGGGTACGCCGCGCTCCGAAACCGCTGTGATTGCACCGGTGGTGGGCGTGCAGCAGACCAACGCCAGTCGCTAGTCGAGGCGCGCATCGGGTCTTTGTTGATGCGTTGCGCGAATACTTTCAATGCCTGAAAAGCATGCTGTTTTCACCACATGGCTACAGCCCTTATGGGCCGTGGCTTTGGTGAAAGTGATCAGCTCGTATATTCCATAAAAGCCTATGGATAACGTTAAAGATTACTTTCGGAGATAAGCGTCTAAGCCAATGATTCACCCATCGATCGCGGTGGGGGCTTCAACAAACGGCGAATCGACTGCTTGGTAAAGAGAACGCAAAAAAGACCGCAGGGAGTGAATCAATGGGCAATGTCCAGACCGCCGCCAGCGCAGAGGAATTGCTGTGGCGTCAGACGCCGAGTGGCGAACTGGTCGATCTCGGCCGGCCGCACCGTGTGCCGTTGGGGCAGCAAAGTTTGCAGCGTGCCCCCAAAGGCATCTTGAGTCGGCGCGAGGCAATCCTGCTGGGTGTGTTGGCGCTGTTGGCGCATGGCGCGGTGATCTACTGGATCAACCAGCAGCCGACGCCGACGCTGCCAATCGTGCCGCCGGAAATTCCACCAATGACCATCGAATTTTCGCGCCCGGCTCCGCCAGCGCCACCGGTTGTCGAGCCGCCACCTCCAGCGCCTGTGGTCGAACCACCGCCGCCGGTTGAGGACGAGCTTGCCGTAAAACCACCGCCGCCGAAGCCGATTCCAAAGCCGAAACCGGTGGTTAAACAGCCACCGAAACCGGCGCCGAAAGCCGTCGAGCAACCACCGGCGCCGCCAAAACCGGCCGCCCCGGTCGCTGCGCCAGCGCCACCTGCACCACCGGCTCCGGCTCCGGTAACCCCGGCCTCGGCCAACGCCGCGTACTTGAAAAACCCGGCGCCGGAATACCCGTCGCTGGCTCAGCGTCGCGGTTGGGAGGGCACGGTGTTGCTGCGCGTGCATGTGTTGGCCAGCGGCAAACCGGGTGAGATCCAGATAGCAAAAAGCAGTGGTCGGCAACAGCTCGACGACGCGGCGCTGAACGCCGTGAAACGTTGGAGTTTCGTCCCGGCCAAGCAGGGTGATGTCGCCCAGGACGGCTGGGTCAGCGTGCCCATCGATTTCAAGATTCATTAAACCGAAACCAAATTCGCGCGAAATGTTTACACGAGGGAATACATCATGACGTTACTGGCATCTCCACTGGAATCCATCGAAAGCGCGGTGATCTGGCTGCTGGTGGTTTTTTCCGTCGCCACTTGGGGCCTGGCATTGCTCAAGGCTGTGCAGTTCGGTCGTTTGAAGGCGCAGGATCGCCGTTTCCATAAACGCTTCTGGGCGGCGTCGAGTCTGGATTCCGCTGCTGAATTGAGCGAGACCCAACCCGGTGCTGCAGCGCGAGTAGCGCAGGCTGGTTACGCAGCGATTCAAGTGGGTGAGGCGCCACAGGCCACGGATTTGAGCCAGGCGATCAACCATCAGGATCGACTGGAGCGCGCCTTGCGTCAGCAGATCGTCCGCGAACGCCGTTCGCTGGAAACTGGCTTGGCGGTGGTCGCCAGTATTGGCAGTACGTCGCCGTTCATTGGTTTGTTCGGCACGGTGTGGGGAATCATGGAAGCGTTGAAAGGCATCAGCGCGGCCGGCTCGGCGAGCCTGGAAACAGTCGCCGGCCCGATCGGTGCGGCACTGGTTGCAACCGGCGTGGGTATTGCCGTCGCGGTACCGGCGGTGCTGGTTTACAACTACTTTTTGCGTCGGTTGAAACTGACGGCGGCGGATCTCGATGACTTCGCCCACGACTTCTACAGCCTGGCGCAGAAGAGCTCGTTCCGCGTGTTGATCCACCCCACCGCGCACAAGGTTGCAGCGCAGGGCAACGCGGCAAAAGTGAAGGAGGCGTCCTGATATGGCCTTCTCCACGCAAGACAGTGATGAGGTACTCAGCGAGATCAACGTGACCCCGCTGGTGGACGTAATGCTGGTGCTGCTGGTGGTGTTTATCGTCACCGCGCCGCTGCTGACCAACGCGATACCGATCAACCTGCCGAAGACTGAGGCGGTGGCGCCGGTCGAGCAGAAAGATCCGCTGGTGGTGAGCATTGATGGCGCCGGCAAATTGTTTATCAACAAGGATGAGATTCAGCCGGACTTGCTGGAATTCAACCTCAAGTCGGCCAAGGCCAAGGATCCGGAAGTGCGCGTGCAATTGCAGGCGGATGACGGAGTAAATTACGGCGAAGTGGCGCGAGCGATGGCTTCGATTGAGCGGGCAGGGATTACCAAGTTGTCGGTGATCACGGCGCGGTAACAGGCTTTACGTTTTTCCGGGGCCGTCTCCTTGGCAGGGTGCGGCCCTTTTTTTATTTCTAACTGAGGGAAGAGCCCCTCACCCTAGCCCTCTCCCGGAGGGAGAGGGGACTGATCGAAGTGTTTGGTAGACATACGCCGACGTGGGATATCGAGTCGAACTCAGAATATGAACGGCATGAAGATCGGCTCCCTTTCCCCTCGCCCCCTTGGGGGAGAGGGCTGGGGTGAGGGGGAAAAGATTTCAAGCCATGCACAAATCTCATATTCAATTCAGGTCTTAATAAATAGCTTCTTATTCCTTAACGAATATAAATCCCCTCCCTATACTCCTTCAGGAACAGACACGCAGGAGAGCTCCCCATGCGCAACGAATCAATTCGCTATCTGATTGTGCCGGGCTGGCAAGGATCGCCGGAAGATCATTGGCAAAGCCACTGGCAGAACAGCCTGCCGAACAGCGCGCGGGTCGAGCAGGCCGATTGGCTGACGCCGCGTCGTGAAGATTGGGTCGCTGCGCTGGCCGAGGCAATTGCCGCTGACAGCACGCCCGTCATCCTCATCGCCCACAGCCTCGGCTGCGTCACCGTTGCCCATTGGGCTGCCACTGCGCCCGTGCAATACCTGCGTCAGGTGCGCGGCGCCTTGCTGGTCGCGCCGGCGGATGTCGAACGTCCGGCCTGCGCACCCGCGCTGCGCAATTTCGCACCGATTCCGACGGATCTGCTGCCGTTTCCAAGCCAGGTGGTCAGCTCCGACAACGATGCGGCCGTGAGTGCACCGCGTGCCATGGAACTGGCGCGCAACTGGGGCGCCGAGGCGGGGATTCTCGCCGGTGCCGGGCACATCAACGTCAAGTCCGGGCATCAGCGTTGGGAGCAGGGTTTTGCTTATCTCTATCGCCTGCAAAACCGTATGGAACACCACGCTCGCCGTCGCGCCTGATTTGTTTTTTCTTTGATCGCCCCCGTCTCCCGGCGGTTTTGGGCGGGAGTCTGCCATGAGTTTCGACACTTTCGGTCAGCCGTTGCTGACCTTTCCCGATGCAGAAAAAAGCCCCCTGAGCATCCGCGCCAAAGCGCTGGTGTTCGTCGATCCGCGCTCACGCCAGTTGCGCGAAGAGCTGGAGCAATTGGCCCCGCGCTCGATCTCGGTATTGATCCGTGGCGAGACCGGCACCGGTAAAGAATTGCTCGCCCGCCATATCCATCGCGCCAGTGATCGCAGCGGTTTATTCGTCTCGGTCAATTGCGGCGCGATCAGCCCGACCTACGCCGATGCCGAATTGTTCGGCTATGCCGCCGGCACGTTCAGCGGTTCGGCCAGCAGCCGCGCGGGGTGGTTCGGTTCGGCCAATGGCGGGACGTTGTACCTGGATGAAATCGGCGATCTGCCGCTGCCGATTCAGATCAAATTGCTCGCGGCTCTGGAAAACCACGAGGTCACTCGCGTCGGTGCGCATCAACCGAGTCCGGTGGACGTGCGCCTGGTCGCGGCCACCAGCATCGATCTGGCGCAAGCAGTGGACGCCGGAAAATTCCACGAGCGGCTCTATCACTATCTCAGCGAAGGTCATCTCGAGTTACCGGCGTTGCGCGCGCGGATCGGCGATATCTTGTCGCTGGCCGAGTATTTCCTCGGCATCTATAGCCAGCGCCTCGACCTGCCGGTGCCGCTGATCAGCGAAGCGGCGCAGCACGTGCTCGAACAGCACAGCTGGCCGGGCAACACCCGCGAACTGGAAAACGTCATTCATTTTGCGTTGCTGGTGAGCACTGGTGACGAGATTCTGCCGGAGCATCTGAATCTGCCCGAGGTGTCTGGCCCGCAGCTTCAAATCGAGAAACTGGTGGCGCAGATCAATGTCGGCGGCAGCGTTGCCGAGCGTAAGGCCTTGAAAGATTTATTGATTGGCTTGAGCCAAGGCTTGTAGTCATTTTGTTCTGTATGAACAAAATGGAATATCAACGTGAATAAACGTTATTGTCCGGGAATATAAAATCCCGGTATTGTCCGACCCACGCCAGCGATATCACTTCACTGGCACTCGTATTAGATGCCGTCGTCGATGACGACCGATTTTCGATAAGGACACTGCATGAAAAAGGTTCTGTTGTTTACCGCATTGGCGGCTGCTCTGACGGCTTCCTTGGCCAACGCTGGCGAGAAGCTGGTGGTTGCCGCAACGCCGGTGCCGCACGCTGAAATTCTTGAGCTGATCAAACCGACCCTCGCCAAAGAAGGCGTGGATCTGGAAATCAAAGTCTTCACCGACTACGTTCAGCCGAACGTGCAAGTGGGCGAGAAGCGTCTGGACGCCAACTACTTCCAGACCCTGCCGTACCTGAACAGCTTCAACCAGGGTAAATACAAGGACGACAAATCCAAGTACCTGGTGACTGTGCAAGGCGTGCACGTTGAACCGTTCGGTGGTTACTCGAGCAAGTACAAAACCCTGGCTGAACTGCCAGACGGCGCGACCATTGCTATCCCGAACGAAGGCAGCAACAGCGGCCGCGCGCTGATCCTGCTGCAGAAGGCTGGCCTGATCGAGCTGAAAGACCCGAAAAACGCTCTGGCAACGCCGAAAGACATCGCCAAGAACCCGCACAACTTCAAGTTCAAGGAACTGGAATCGGCCCTGCTGCCACGCGTTCTGAAGGAAGTTGATCTGGACATGATCAACACCAACTACGCGCTGGAAGCCAAGCTGAACCCGCAGAAAGATGCGTTGGTGATTGAGGGCGCTGACTCGCCGTACGTGAACTTCCTGGTGGCCCGTGAGGACAACAAGAACAGCGACGCGATCCAGAAACTGGCCAAAGCCTTGACCAGCCCGGAAGTGAAAGCGTTCATCGAGAAGAAGTACAACGGCGCGGTACTGCCGGCGTTCTGATCTGACGCTTGAGTGAACACCCCCTTCAAGGTGTGAAAACGCCGATGGCCAGTGATGGGCATCGGCGTTTTTGTGTGTGCGATAGAAAAGCCCCTCACCCTAGCCCTCTCCCGGAGGGAGAGGGGACTGATTGGGGGATGCTGTAGAGGTACGCCGACCTGATATGGCTGTACCGAATCCATAATCGACTTGATCTTTCAGGTCGATGTTGGACGAAAGAAACCTCGGTCAGCCCCCTCTCCCTCCGGGAGAGGGCTGTGGTGAGGGGACTGATTGGGGGATGCTGTAGAGGTACGCAGACCTGATATGGCTGTACCGAATCTATAATCGACTCAATCTCTCAGGTCGGCGCATAACGCGAGACACCTCGGTCAGCCCCCTCTCCCTCCGGGAGAGGGCTGTGGTGAGGGGACTGATTGGGGGATGCTGTAGAGGTACGCAGCCCTGATATGGCTGTACCGAATCCATAATCGACTCGATCTCTCAGGTCGGCGCATAACGCGAGACAACTCGGTCAGCCCCCTCGCCCTCCGGGAGAGGGCTGGGGTGAGGGTGCTCTTGATTCTCAGGCCACTTGAGCCTTCAACGCCCGCCTCAACGCCACCAACAATTTCAAAATCTCCTGCGGATCCAGCCGCTGCGGCGCTTTTACGTCCATGTTTTCTTCCTTGTAATTGGTTTCGGCCGGAGGAGTCTGACCAAAAGCTGTGCGTCCTTGGAGGGCCTGAATCAAAAAAAGATCCGTCCTACAGCGCAAGGAAAAATAGCCTTCTTATTCCTTCCCGGCAAACCGACAGGATAGTTTTTTGAGTGATATCAATATGCTTTAACGGTATTTAAATTCTTGTTTTTATACCTATAAAGTCAGTGCCTGCCGGACAGCCACCCGCTGTCCATGGACTGCACGACCGTCGCTTACCGAGCGATGTCCAGGACGCTTCATGACCTTCGATTACGCTTTTATTCTCAGCACGCTGCCCGCGTTTCTCAAAGCCGTGGGTGTGACGCTGCAGGTCGGTTTCATCGCCATTGGCACCTCGCTGGTGGTGGCGCTGCTCAACGCGACGATTCTGGTGTTCCGCACGCCGTACCTGCAAAAACTGGTCGGCCTGTACGTAGAACTGGCGCGCAACACGCCGCTGCTGATCCAGTTGTTTTTCGTCTACTTCGCTTTGCCGGCAGTTGGGATTCAGGTGTCCGGTTTCACCGCCGCGATCATCACCATGACTTTCCTCGGCGGCGCCTATCTGACTGAAGTGCTGCGCGCCGGCGTCGATGCGGTGCCGCAGGCGCAACTGGAATCCGGACGCTCCATCGGCCTGTCGCACGGGCAGTTGCTGCGCTATGTGATCCTGCCGCAAGCGGGGATCCTCAGCCTGCCGTCGCTGTTCGCCAATTTCATTTTCCTGCTTAAGGAAACCACCGTGGTTTCGGCGGTAGCAGTGCCGGAAATTCTCTACACCACCAAGAGCTACATCGCGCTCTATTACAAAACCTACGAAATGCTCGCCGTGCTGACGCTGATCTGCGTGCTGCTGTTCTTGCCGCTGTCGCTGTTGCTCAGCCGTCTGGAAAGGAGGCTCCAGCATGGCCAGTTCGGGTCTTGAATTACTCTGGGTATCGTTGCCGCAACTGGCAAAAGGCGCCGGGCAAACCTTGTCGATCTCGTTTCTGAGCATCGCCATCAGCACCGTCGGCGGCGTGCTGTACGGTGTATTGCGCACGTTGAACGTGACGTGGTTGAACGCGATTCTGCGGGTGTATCTGGAGCTGTTCCGGGCGATCCCGGTGCTGGTCTGGCTGTATCTGTTGTTCTTCGGCTTGCCGATTTTCTTTGGCCTGAGCATTCCGAGTTTCTGGTGCGCAGTGCTGGTTCTATCGCTGTGGGGCGCGAGCGAGGTCGGCGAAGTGGCGCGCGGCGCATTGCATTCGTTGCCGCGCGGGCAGCGTGAAGCGGGGCTATCGATTGGTCTGAACGCCGCGCAACTCTATGGCTACGTGTTGCTGCCGCAAGCGCTGAAACGCATGACGCCGCCGACTATCAACGTCTACACGCGAATCATCAAGACCAGTTCGCTGGCGGTGCTGATCGGTGTGGTCGATGTGATCAAGGTCGGCCAGCAGATCATCGAACGCACCTACGAATCCGTGCTGATCTACGGCGCGCTGTTCCTGTTTTTCTTCTTCATCTGCTACCCGCTCTCGGCCGCCTCGCGCGTGCTGGAGCGGCGCTGGACGCAAGCATGAGTGCATTGATCGAGTTTCACGGTTTCAACAAATTCTATGGCGAGCAGCAGGTGCTCAACGGCATCGACCTGCAAGTGCAGAGCGGTGAAGTGATCGTCATCCTCGGCCCCAGCGGCTGCGGCAAAAGTACGCTGCTGCGTTGCCTCAATGGCCTCGAAGTCGCCCACAGCGGCAGCCTGAAATTTCTCGACCGCGAGTTGCTCGACAAGGCCACCGACTGGCGCGATATCCGCCAGCAGATCGGCATGGTGTTTCAGAGTTATCACCTGTTTCCGCACATGAGCGTGCTCGATAATTTGCTGCTCGGCCCGCTCAAAGTGCAGAAGCGCCAGCGCCGTGAAGCGCAACAACAAGCCGAAGCCTTGCTTGAACGCGTGGGACTTCTGGACAAGCGCGATGCGTTTCCGCGTCAGCTGTCCGGTGGCCAGCAGCAACGCATCGCCATCGTCCGTTCGCTGTGCATGAACCCAAGGGTGATGCTCTTCGACGAAGTCACCGCCGCCCTTGATCCGGAGATGGTCAAGGAAGTTTTGCAGGTCATTCAGGGCCTGGCCCGTGAGGGCATGACCTTGCTGATCGTCACCCACGAAATGGCCTTCGCCCGCGCGGTGGCCGACCGCATCGTGTTCATGGATGCCGGGCGCATCCTTGAACAGACCCCGCCCGAGATTTTCTTTACGAACCCGCAAACCGCACGCGCGCAGCAGTTTCTGGAGAAGTTCTCCTTCGTTGCAACACTGCCAAAAACGAATCCGACAAAGGAACTGGAACTGTTATGAAAACTGCCGCTTTTTTACTGCCCCTATTGAGCCTCGCCTTGCTTGCCGGTTGCAGCAAAACCGAAGAACCGCCAAAGCCGAAAGTCGCCAGCGAAAGCACCGCGCCGGCCGGTTATCTGGACAAGATCAAGGCCCGCGACAAGCTGATCGTGGGCGTGTTTACCGATAAGCCGCCATTCGGTTTCGTCGATGAAGCCGGGCGCTATGTTGGCTTCGATACCGACATCGGCCGCCGTTTCGCCAAGGATCTGCTCGGCGATGAAAACAAGGTCGAATTCGTTGCCGTCGAACCGGCGAGCCGCATTCCGTTTCTGCAAAGCGACAAGGTCGACCTGATCCTCGCCAACATGACCGTCACGCCTGAGCGCAAGGAAGCGGTGGAATTCACCAACCCGAACCTCAAGGTTGCTGTGCAAGCGCTGGTGCCGCAAAGCAGCTCGGTGAAAAACCTCGATGATCTCGCAACCCGCACGACCATCGTCACCACTGGCACTACAGCGGATATCTGGCTGACCAAGAATCACCCGGACTGGAAACTGCTGAAGTTCGAGAAAAACTCTGAGTCGCTGCAAGCCCTGGCAAATGGTCGCGGCGATGCTTATGCGCAGGACAATCTGGTGCTGTTCAGCTGGGCCAAGCAGAACCCGGGCTACCGCGTGCTGGAGGACAAACTCGGTGCCGAAGCGCCGATTGCACCGGCGGTGAAGAAGGGCAATATCGAACTGCGTGACTGGGTGAATACCGAGCTGACGAAGTTGGGTGAAGAGAAATATCTGCTCAAACTGTACGACCAATACGTGCGTAAAGAACTGAGCGATGACACCAAGCCTGAGAGCGTGATTGTTGAAGGGGGCAAGTGGCAGGGGTGATTGCCTGTTGGGTCGGTGGTGAGGCTTGCCCCTCACCCCAGCCCTCTCCCGGAGGGAGAGGGGGCCGACCGAGGTGTCCTGCGTCACACATCGACCTGAAAAACCGAGTCGATTATGGATTCAACACAGCAAGATCAGGTCGGCGCACCTTGAATATTCAACTCGGTCAGTCCCCTCTCCCCCCGGGAGAGGGCTAGGGTGAGGGGCTTTTGACCGAAGCACTCAATCCGGCCAATACCACGCCGGCGTCTCCAGCACTTTCTGCCCGACAATCCCGGTTTCCCCCAGCGTCTTCTCCAGCACAATGCAATTGCACTCCGGATCCTCCTGCAACGCCGAAATCAACCGCCGCGCATGCGACACCACCCACACCTGACATTGCTCCGACGCACGAATGATCAACCGTGCCAACGCCGGCAGCAGATCCGGGTGCAGGCTGGTTTCCGGCTCGTTCAGCACCATCAGCGACGGCGGCCTCGGTGTCAGCAACGCCGCGACCAACAACAAATAACGCAACGTCCCGTCCGACAACTCCGCCGCCGACAGTGGCCGCAGCAAACCTTCCTGATAGAACTCGATGGCAAAGCGTCCACCCGCCTGAGCTTCGATATGCAAGCGCGCCCCCGGAAAGGCATCAGTAATCGCCGCACGCATCGCGTCGCCGTCACCGATTTCAATAATGGTCTGCAACGCCGCCGCCAGATCGCGGCCGTCGTGGTGCAGCACCGGCGTGCGCGTGCCCAATTGCGGTTGGCGCACCGGTGCGTCGGCGTCGCTGCGAAAGTGATCATAAAAACGCCAGCGACGAATGAACTCGCGCATCTGGAACACTTCCGGCGAGCTGCGCAGACTGCCGACCTGATCGAACAGGCTGTCGAAGTTCGGCGTGTGCTGCGCCAGCACATCCCATTGGCGCTCGTTGCGCGCGCGAATCATCGGGCCGTCACGATCGACCAACAGGCTGGCAGGGCGGTAATGCGGGCCGCCCCAGATGCATTCGCGCTTGATCTGCGGGTCGAGGCTGAAGCGCGAAGGGATTGGTCGCGAGTGCTCGGGCAGCATGAAATGGCCGTTGGAATCGGGCAGGCCGAGGCTGATCGAATAACTGAAATCTTCCCCGGCAAAGCCCAGGCGCAGACGCTTCACGCCTTGGCGCACCGTCGACTGGATTGGCACCTCGCCGTTGCGCATGCGCCGGCTGATGGTTTCCGGTCCGGCCCAGAACGTCGAATCCAGTCCGCCTTCACGCGCCAGTGCATTGACCACACCGCCCTGCGCGGTTTCCGCCAGCAGGCGCAAGGCCCGATAGAGGTTGGACTTGCCACTGCCATTGGGGCCGGTGATCAGGTTGAGCCGGCCCAGCGGAATCACCAATTTGTTGATCGAGCGGTAATTGGCCACCGCCAGGGTGTTGAGCATGAATGAGATCCTCCGAATCCGTCGCAGAATACCCCCTGTAGGAGCTGCCGAAGGCTGCGATCTTTTGATCTTTTCCGCAAAAAAGCAAAAGATCGCAGCCTTCGGCAGCTCCTTCGGTGTTTAATCTGTTATTCGCATGAGCAATGGTTGAACCCTGTTCTAAGCTCTGAAGTCGTATCGTCCTGATCGTCTAAAAATGCCAAGGAGTCTGCATGGCGGGTCCCGGAATTAAAGTGGTAATGGCTTTGAGCGCCATTGCCTTGCTGACCGCTTGCGGCGAAAAGAAGGCTCCCCAGGAGTACCTGCCGAGAGTCTTTGTTCAAGAGGTGAAACCCGCGGATTACGCGGCCTCGGTGACACTGACCGGTGATGTGCAGGCGCGCGTGCAGACAGAATTGTCGTTCCGCGTCGGCGGCAAAATCATCCAGCGTTCAGTAGATGTCGGCGACCGTGTCACGGCCAAGCAAGTGCTGGCCAAACTCGATCCCAAGGATTTGCAGACCAACGTCGATTCCGCTCAGGCTCAGGTCGTCGCCGAACAGGCGCGGGTCAAGCAGAGCGCGGCGGCGTTTGTGCGTCAGCAAAAACTGCTGCCCAAGGGCTACACCAGCCAAAGCGAATTCGATACCGCGCAAGCCGCGTTGCGCAGTAGCCAAAGCGCCTTGAGCGCGGCTCAGGCGCAACTGGCCAATGCCAAGGATCAGCTCAGCTACACCTCGCTGATTGCCGATGCGCCGGGTGTCATCACTGAGCGTCAGGCCGAAGTTGGCCAGGTCGTGCAAGCCACGGCGCCGATTTTCAGTCTGGCCCGCGACGGCGATCGCGATGCGGTATTCAACGTCTACGAGTCGCTGCTGGCCGAGCGGCCGACGGATAACAAGATCACCGTCAGCCTGCTCGACAATCCCGAGATCAAAACTACCGGCACCGTGCGCGAAATCACCCCGTCGGTGTCCGCGCAGTCCGGCACCGTGCAAGTCAAAGTCACCCTCGACAAACTGCCGCCGGGCATGCAACTCGGTTCGGTAGTGAGCGCGACGGCCAAGGGCACCGGCAAATCGGCGGTGGCTTTGCCGTGGTCGGCGCTGACCAAAAATGTCAGCGACCCCGCTGTGTGGCTGGTCGACGACAAGGGCGAAGCGCAATTGCACACGGTCACGGTCGGCCGTTACCTGACCGGCAAAGTGATCATCAGCGAAGGTCTCAATGGCGGCGAAAAAGTCATCATCGCCGGCGGCCAGTTATTGCACCCGGGCATGAAAGTAGAGATTGCCGAGAACACCTACAAGGATCTGGAAATGGGAGCGCAGCCATGAAGCGTTTCGGGCTGTTGGCCGTCGGGCTGTTGCTCGCGGCATGCTCCAAGAAGGAGCCGCCTCCGGAGCCGGTGCGCCCGGTGTTGTCGGTCAAGGTAGAGGCCTTGAACGAAGAAACCCTCGGCCGCTTTGCCGGCAGCATTCAGGCGCGTTACGAGAGCAACACCGGTTTCCGTGTCGGCGGGCGCATTGCCAGCCGTAACGTCGATGTCGGCACCGAAGTGGAGAAGGGCACGCTGCTCGCCACCCTCGACCCGTCCGATCAACAAAATCAGCTGCGTTCGGCGCAGGGCGATCTGGCAAAAATCGAAGCGCAACTGATCAACGCACAAGCCAATGCGCGACGTCAGCAAGCGCTGTTTGATCGCGGCGTCGGCGCGCAGGCGCAACTCGACGAGGCCACCACTAACCTGAAAACCACTCAGGCCTCACTCGATCAGGCGCGGGCGGCGGTCAATCAGAGCAAGGATCAACTCGGCTACACCGAACTGCGTTCCGACCACAAAGCCGTGGTCACCGCGTGGAACGCCGAGGCCGGGCAAGTGGTGACGGCAGGTCAACAAGTGGTGACGCTGGCGCAACCGGACATCAAAGAAGCGGTGATCGATCTGCCAGACACTTTGGTCGATCAGATTCCCAAGGACGTGGTGTTTCTGGTCGCTGCGCAACTCGATCCCAGCATCAAAACCACCGCGGTCATCCGCGAAATCGAACCGCAGGCACAGAGCGCCACGCGCACCCGCCGCGCTCGTCTGACCCTGACTGATACGCCGGAAGGTTTCCGTCTCGGCACCGCGATCAGCGTGACCCTCAGCTCAGCGATCAAACCGCGCATCGAACTGCCGGCAACCACGTTGCAGGAAGTCGATGGCAAAACACGGATCTGGGTGATCGACACCCAAAACAAAACCGTCAGCCCCCGCGATGTCACCGTCGTCAGCCGCACCGACAGCACCGTGGTGCTGGCCGGTGGCGTGAAGAACGGCGAGCAAGTGGTCAGTGCCGGCGTCAACAGTCTCAAACCCGGACAATCAGTGAAACTTGACGAGGACAGTCAATGAAAGGCTCTTTCAACCTCTCCGAATGGGCCCTGAAACACCAGTCCTTCGTCTGGTACCTGATGTTCGTCGCGTTGCTGATGGGGGTGTTTTCCTACTTCAATCTGGGCCGCGAAGAAGACCCGTCGTTCACCATCAAAACCATGGTGATCCAGACCAAATGGCCGGGCGCGACCCAAGAGGAAACGCTCAAGCAGGTCACCGACCGCATCGAGAAAAAACTCGAAGAGCTCGACTCCCTCGACTACGTGAAAAGCTACACGCGCCCCGGCGAATCGACGGTGTACGTGTACCTGCGCGATACCACCAGTGCCAAGGACATTCCGGAAATCTGGTACCAGGTGCGCAAGAAGATCAACGATATTCGCGGGCAGTTTCCCCAAGGCATTCAAGGCCCGGGGTTTAACGACGAGTTCGGTGATGTGTTCGGTTCGGTCTACGCGTTTACCGCCGACGGCCTGACCATGCGCCAGTTGCGCGACTACGTGGAGCAGGCGCGGGCGGAGATTCGCAACGTGCCGGGGCTGGGCAAGATCGAAATGGTCGGCCAGCAGGACGAAGTGATTTACCTGAACTTCTCCACGCGCAAACTCGCCGCGCTGGGCATCGATCAGCGTCAAGTCGTAGAGAGCCTGCAATCGCAGAACGCGGTGACCCCGGCAGGTGTGATCGAGGCCGGGCCGGAGCGGATTTCCGTGCGCACGTCGGGGCAATTCGCCTCGGAGAAAGATCTGGCCGAGGTCAACCTCAAGCTCAACGATCGCTTCTATCGTCTGGCCGACATCGCCGAGATCAGTCGCGGTTACGTCGACCCGGCCACCCCGGAATTCCGTTTCGACGGCAAACCGGCAATCGGTCTGGCGATCGCCATGCAGAAGGGCGGCAACGTCCAGGCGTTCGGCAAGGCGTTGCATGAGCGCATCGATCAAGTCACCGCAGACCTGCCGGTAGGCGTTGGCATCCACACCGTTTCCGATCAGGCCGTGGTGGTGGAAGAAGCTGTTGGCGGCTTCACCAGCGCGCTGTTCGAAGCGGTGATCATCGTCTTGGTGGTGAGCTTTATCAGTCTCGGCGTGCGCGCCGGTCTGGTGGTGGCGTGCTCGATTCCGCTGGTGCTGGCGATGGTCTTCGTCTTCATGGAATACAGCGGCATCACCATGCAGCGGATTTCCCTCGGTGCGTTGATCATCGCCCTCGGCCTGTTGGTGGACGACGCGATGATCACGGTGGAGATGATGGTCACGCGCCTGGAAATGGGCGAGACCAAGGAGCAGGCCGCGACCTACGCCTACACCTCGACCGCGTTCCCGATGCTCACCGGTACGCTGGTGACCGTCGCCGGTTTCGTGCCGATCGGCCTCAACGCCAGCTCCGCTGGTGAGTACACCTACACGCTGTTTGCGGTGATCGCGGTGGCGATGATCGTCTCGTGGATCGTCGCGGTATTCTTCGCACCGGTGATCGGCGTGCACATCCTCAGCGCCAACGTGAAACCCCATGCCGCAGAACCAGGGCGCATTGGCCGCGCATTCAACGGCGGTTTGCTGTGGAGCATGCGCAACCGTTGGTGGGCGATCGGTATCACCGTGCTGCTGTTTGCACTGTCGATTTTCTGCATGCGTTTCGTGCAGAACCAGTTCTTCCCGGCCTCGGATCGTCCGGAAATTCTCGTCGACCTGAACCTGCCGCAAAACGCCTCGATCGACGAAACCCGCAAGGCCGTCGACAAACTCG
The DNA here is from genome assembly GCF_029959385.1 of Pseudomonas sp. PS01303. Taxonomy (NCBI): domain Bacteria; kingdom Pseudomonadati; phylum Pseudomonadota; class Gammaproteobacteria; order Pseudomonadales; family Pseudomonadaceae; genus Pseudomonas; species Pseudomonas sp. PS01303. The sequence continues at coordinate 12,032 of NZ_JASCPK010000030.1, read as the reverse complement.
AAGAAACCCTCAAGGGCGACCCGGACATCGTGCGCTGGAGCACCTACATCGGTCAGGGCGCGATCCGTTTCTACCTGCCACTCGACCAGCAATTGCAAAACCCGTACTACGCGCAACTGGTGATCGTCAGCAAAGGCTTCGAGTCTCGCGAGGCTCTGAGCGCACGGCTGCGTGAACGTCTGCGCAAAGAGTTCGTCGGCATCGGCAGCTACGTGCAGGCACTGGAAATGGGCCCGCCGGTAGGGCGTCCGATTCAGTACCGGGTCAGCGGCAAGGACATCGATCAAGTGCGCAAGCACGCCATCGACCTCGCCACCGAACTGGATAAAAACTCGCACATCGGCGAGATCATTTACGACTGGAACGAGCCGGGCAAAGTCCTGCGCATCGACATCGCACAGGACAAGGCGCGCCAGCTTGGGTTGTCGTCCGAAGACGTCGCCAACCTGATGAACAGCATCGTCAGTGGCTCGCCGTTGACCCAGGTCGATGACGATATCTACCTGATCAACGTGGTCGGTCGTGCGGTGGATTCCGAACGCGGCACTCCGGAAACCCTGCAGAACCTGCAGATTGTCACGCCGAGCGGCACCTCGATTCCATTGCTCGCCTTCGCCACGGTTCGTTATGAACTGGAGCAACCGCTGGTGTGGCGTCGCGATCGTTTGCCGACCATCACCATCAAGGCTTCGGTGCGAGACGAGATTCAGCCGACCGACCTGGTGAAAATCCTCAAGCCATCGATTGATGCCTTCGCTGAAAAACTGCCGGTCGGCTACAAAGTCGCCACCGGCGGTACGGTCGAGGAAAGCGGCAAGGCCCAAGGGCCAATCGCCAAGGTGTTGCCATTGATGCTGTTCTTGATGGCGACGTTCCTGATGATCCAGTTGCACAGCGTGCAGAAGATGTTCCTGGTGGCGAGTGTCGCGCCGCTGGGGCTGATCGGCGTGGTGCTGGCGCTGGTGCCGACCGGTACGCCGATGGGCTTCGTGGCGATTCTGGGGATTCTCGCGCTGATCGGCATCATCATCCGCAACTCGGTGATTCTGGTCACGCAGATCGATGAATTCGAACGCAAAGGCTATGAGCCGTGGGATGCGGTGGTGGAAGCGACCGAGCATCGACGCCGGCCTATCCTGCTGACCGCTGCGGCGGCGAGCATGGGCATGATCCCGATTGCCCGCGAAGTGTTCTGGGGGCCGATGGCCTACGCGATGATCGGCGGGATTGTCGTGGCGACGCTGCTGACGCTGCTGTTCCTGCCGGCGCTGTATGTGGCGTGGTACAAGATTCGCGAGCCGAAAAAAGATCAAGTCAACAACGGCCCTCACCCTAACCCTCTCCCGGGGGGAGAGGGGACTGACCGTGGCGTCTGAAGATATTCATCGACCTGAAGGATCGGGTCGATTATGGATTCAGTGAAGTTGGATCAAGTCGGTATACGTCTTCAATATCACCCAATCTGCCCCCTCTCCCCTCGGGAGAGGGCTGGGGTGAGGGGCTTTCCCTGACCCGACTCAACCCTTACGCCAAACGCTGGCCAACCAAGGCTGCTGCTCACGCGGCAGCCCCGCCGGCCGGAAGTAATGCTCCAGCTCGACAAAACCCGCCGCCGTCAACAACCCGCGCCACGCCGCCAGATCGTGATACGAGCCATAACGCGGCCCGTTCCAGCCCTCACGGTTATCCCCGCGCGGATTGGAACTGAACAACACCCCACCGGGTTTTAAAGCGCCATGCAATTGCTTGAGCACCCGCGGCAATTCCTGCAACGGCACATGAAACAGCACCGCATTGGCAAAAATCCCGTCAAAGCGTTCAGCCGGGAGATCCAGCTTCAGAAAATCCTGCTGCAATACCTCACAGCCACTGTCCTCACGCGCCATCCGCGCAAATTCCTCAGAGCCATCCAGCCCCACCGCAACGTGACCCATACGCGTAAACGTCTGCAAATCCCGCCCCGGCCCGCAGCCGAAATCCAGAACGGTGAACGGCGCTGAACCCTGAATATGCCGCAATAGTGCATCAATATTCTGGCTGACATCGTGATCGCGGGTGCCTTCACGGAAATCTTCGGCTACCGAGTTGTAGTGGCCGAGGGTGGTGGCGGTGATCTGTTCGAGGTCGGTGGGAGTCTGCTTCATGGTCGGGTGCATGTTCAGGGAGAGATGTGCCGACTATAAGCGAAAAGATCGCAGCCTGCGGCAGCTCCTATAGGCGTTCATGCAACGGTCGACCTCGATCCTGTAGGAGCTGCCGCAGACTGCGATCTTTTGATCTTGCCTCAATACCGACCTGTTACTTCTTACAGTATCGACCCGATGAAAAAACCTTCAGGCTACCCCTAAGTCTGGAGGACGTTCACAGCCATGAAGGCGACTCAGCACTCACCTCATCCCACCCTGTCCGTCGTCGACCCGCGAGCACTGGCGATTCGCAGCGTTGCCTACTGCCAGCACCCGGACAAACCCGACGTCGAACCGCGCATCACCCGGCAGATGTTCGATGAGGCGGGGCGCGAAGTAGCGGCGTGGGATCCCCGGTTGTGGGGAGCCGCGCCGAAACCGAATCTGAGCACCGTTTACGCCTTGAGCGGTCAGGTGTTGCTCACGGACAGCGTGGATGCCGGTTGGCAGTTGAATCTGTGCAATGACGCAGGTTCGCAGCGTTCTTTTTGGGATGCACGGGGTAGCCAATGTCGTCGTGAGTTTGATGAATTGCAGCGTCCGGTAGCGCTGACGGAGCAGGCTTATGGCGAGCAGCCTCAGGTGGTTGAGCGCTGGACTTATGCCGACGCCACGGAGAGTTTTGCCCAGCACAATCAGTGTGGGCAACTGATCCGGCATGACGACCCGGGCGGTGGCCAGTTCCTCGGCGATTATGGTTTGTCGGGTGCAGTGCTGGAGGAGTCTCGACGGTTTCTCATTGAGCTGGATGCGCCGGACTGGCCGCTTCTACTGGACGCCCGAGACGAACTTCTCGAAGAAAAAGCCTACGTCACCCGATACGCTTTCTATCCAACGGGCGAGGTGCAGCGTCAGATCGATGCAGCGCGTAATACACAAATTTTCCATTTCAACGTGGCGGGAAAATCCTCTGCGACATGGCTTTTGCAATCCGGTGAAGGCCAGCATCCACAGTGCGTTATCAGCGAAATTCGTTACAACGCCCAAGATCAGATCGAAAGTGAAATGGCCGGCAACGGCGTAGTCTCAAGCGTAGATTACAGCCTTGAGGATGGTCGCCTGCTGAGGCTTTTCGCAGGTGTCGTAGGGCAACAGCCTTTGCAAGATTTGAATTACGCCTACGATCCGGTGGGCAATATTGTCGAGCTCGAAGACAAGTGCCAAACCGTGAGCCACTTCAACGGCCAGCGCATCGAGCCGGTCAGCCGATATCGCTATGACAGCCTGTACCAATTGGTCGAAGCCAAAGGCTGGGAGGTCAGCAAACCGAGCCATGGCCCGGCGCTACCCGATCTGCTGCCTTTGCCGCTGGATCCCGCTCAGCGGCGCAACTACACCCAGACGTTTGCTTACGACGCGGCAGGCAACCTGATCACGCGGCATCACAGTGGCGCGCCTGGGTTTTCGATGTTCACCTCCGCGCGCAGCAATCGGAGTCTGGCGCAGCTTGACGATGGATCCCTGCCGGGAGAGGCGCAGATAACGCTTGGATTTGATGCGGCGGGTAATCAGCTGGAATTGCAGCGTGGGCAGGCCATGGCGTGGAATGTGCGCAATGAGTTGCGCCGGGTGACGTTGGTACAGCGTGGGGCTGAGGCGGATGACTCTGAGTGTTATATCTACGATCAGCCGGGGCATCGGTTGCGTAAGACGCAAATCAGTCGGGCATCCGGGCAAACCCTGATTGCAGAATTGCGTTATCTACCGGGTCTTGAGATTCATCGCGAAGTCGACGGTATAGAGCGGCATGTAGTCAGTGTCGACGCTGGGCGGAACCACGCGCGATTACTGCATTGGCCCGAAGGTGCTGAAAGCGATCAATGGGGTTACAGCCTCGGTGATCATCTTGGTTCCAGCTCGATGGAGTTGAATGAGAACGCGGGGATATTGAGTCTGGAACACTACTACCCGTTTGGCCGTACGGCGTGTTGGGCGAGCAACAATGCGTTGGGCGCGAAATACAAAAGCATTCGTTTTTCGGGGAAGGAACGGGATGTGACCGGGTTTTATTATTATGGGTTTCGGTATTATGCGCCGTGGCTGCAAAGATGGATTAGTGCGGACCCGGCGGGTGACATCGATGGGTTGAACCTGTACGCAATGGTCAGGAACAATCCCGGCACAAGACGGGACGCTAATGGGTTGTTGTCGGAAAGCGAAGGCCGAATAATTCTTAATGCATTGACATCAGGCAGAGATACTGTAGCCCGAGCTCGTTATCTTCTTGACTCAATGCCCCAAGTGGCGAACAAAATCATGCAAACATACTTTGGTGATAGCCATGATGATGTTCATGATTCAGTGATCCAAGCCTGGTCTCAAACAGAAAACATTCTTGGTCAATACGCTGGAATGATGATTGATAGCGCACAAGGTAAAATCGTTAAAGAGCCAGTTAGAAGAACAGCTACGGTAGCTCACTGGAAAGAAAGTACCCAAAAAATCAGTGTGTTTGAAAATTTTTTTGATGATGATTTTAAACCGCGATACCAGGCGGCGACATTGATCCACGAGGTCACCCATATTGGGGCGGATCTCCAAATCGGGCGACAAGGAGCGGGATCTAAAGATTTTTTCTATCTTGAAGAAGATAATCCGGCGCTGGATTCTAAACAAATTCTAAGCGGTACGGGCCTGAAAGCAGGTGATATTGATGATGCGGAGGCTATGTTCAAAGCAATCGCAGGTCTTAAAAACTATTCAGTTCATTACATTGAAACGGTAGAAGGAGATAACTCGATAGAGGACGTGATGCTGTATGGGAAAAGCGAGCTTATGCGACTCGACGATGCGGCCCATATTTTCAATAGTGACAGGCGCCTCCAAGCGCAGATTTCGGCGAAAAATGCGGACTCTTTGGCTTATGCTGCTATGGATCTCGGAGAAAAGTTCGATTCAATAATGGCAAGGGCGGGGCGCTAATTCGAATATGGATCGTCCATGGCTAAGGAACTTCCCCCTAGCCACAGTCATTATTCACAGTTTTATTAGCGCTTATTCAACCCCCGAGCCAACCGATCCCCACCCAACTGAATCACCGCCACCAACGCCACCAGCAACACAATCACCGTCAGCATGATCTGGCTATCAAACCGCTGATACCCGTAGCGATAAGCAATATCCCCCAGCCCGCCCGCACCAATCGCCCCGGCCATGGCGGATGAGTTGATCATCGTCACCACTGTAATCGTGAACCCACCGACAATTCCCGGCAGCGCTTCCGGCAACAGCACATGCCAGACAATGTGCCAACGCCGGCACCCCATCGCCTGCGCCGCCTCGATCAGACCATGATCAACCTCACGCAAACTCACTTCAGCAATCCGCGCAAAGAAGGGCGTCGCCGCGATCGTCAGCGGCACAACCGCCGCCCAGACTCCGTATGTAGTGCCGACAATCAACCGGGTAAACGGAATCAGCGCGACCATCAGAATCAGAAACGGGATCGAGCGGAACAGGTTCACGAACGCGCCCAACGCACGGTTCAACAGCGGTGCTTCGTAGATACCGCCCTTGTCGCTGGTGACTAGAATCACCGCCATGGGAATCCCCACCAGCAGCGCGATCAGCGACGACACGCCGACCATCAGAAACGTGTCGATAAACCCCTGCAACAAGCGATCAAACCACATAACCCAACACCTCCACTCGTTGCGCCCACGGTGCGGCGCGTTCGCGCAATTGTTCGGCGCTGAATGCTGAGCCGCTAACGGCCAATAACAGTTGCCCCAGTGCATGCCCCTGAATCCGTTCGACGCCGCCCTGCAGCAGCTTCACCCGGCCACCGAGGGCTGTAAAAAGTGCCGCCAGATCCGGTTCGTCGCTGGCACTGCCGGTGAACTGCAAACGCAGCACCACCGCTGCGTCGGGGGAAGGCGCTTGCCGGTGCAAACGGCTCTGCAATTCTTCCGGCAAGGCGTGTTGCAGCGGCGCGAGCAAGGTCTGGCTGACCTCGTGTTGCGGATTGCCGAACACTTCCCACACCGGGCCTTGTTCGACGACGCGGCCATGCTCAAGCACGACGACGCGGTCGCAGATTTCGCGGATGACTGCCATCTCGTGAGTGATCAGCACGATGGTCAGGCCCAGGCGTTGGTTGATCTCGCGCAGCAGGCCGAGGATCGACTGGGTGGTCTCCGGATCGAGTGCCGAAGTCGCCTCGTCGCAGAGCAAAATATCCGGGTCATGCACCAGCGCGCGGGCGATGCCGACGCGCTGTTTCTGGCCACCGGAAAGCTGCGCCGGATAGGCCTTGTGCTTTTCTTGCAGGCCGACCAGTTCGAGCAATTCGCGCACCTTTTTCTCGCGCTGCTCTTTCGGTACGCCAGCCACTTTCAGCGGCAGTTCGACGTTCTGCCAAACGGTCTTGGCCGACATCAGATTGAAGTGCTGGAAGATCATGCCGATGCGTCGGCGCAGCGCCACGAGGCGGTCTTCATCGAACTCGCCGATGTCGACCTGATCGATCAACACGCGCCCCGACGTTGGTTGTTCCAGACGATTGATGGTGCGGATCAGCGACGACTTGCCGGCGCCGCTGCGACCGATGATGCCGAACACTTCACCGCGCTGAATCGCCAGATCAATGCCTTGCAACGCGGCGACCGGGCCTTGTCGACCGTTGTAGGTTTTGCCCAGACCGATGAAGCGCACATGAGCGCGATTCAGTTCCGGATGCAGTTCGGTTTTTTCAGCATTGTGTGGCTCTGGAATTTCCAGTCGCCGTTGGATCGCGGCCGTCATGCTCAGCTTTCCCAACCGGCTTGATACAGCTTGCCGTGGGCCTTATCCAGCGCCGCTCGAACGGCTGGCGAATGCTGGTAGATGTCGACGAATTTGATCAGGCGCGGATCGGTTTTGCTCTTCGGCTGGATGACGAACTGGATCACGTATTCCTTGTGGTCGAGGCCGTCGAACAGCAGCGCGGAACCGGCATCGAAGGTCTTCGCTAAACGAATGTAGGCCGGGTAGCCCTGCACCAGATCGGCGTCGTCATAAGCGCGCACCAGTTGCACCGCTTCGACTTGCAGGATTTTGATTTTCTTCGGGTTGGCGACGATGTCGTCTTCGGTGGCTTTGTAGCCGACGCCCGGTTTCAGGGTGATCAAACCGGCCTTGGCCAGCAGCTGCAAACCGCGACCGCTGTTGATCGGATCGTTGGCGATGGCGACGCTGGCGCCTTCTGGCAGCTCATCGAAGCTTTTGTATTTTTTCGAGTAGAGGCCGACGTTGTTGATGATCCCCGGGGCGAACGGCACCAGGTCAAAACCGGCGGCGGCCTTGGCGTTTTCAAGGAACGGGATGTGCTGGAAGTAGTTCACGTCGATGTCGCCGGCGGCGAGGCTGACGTTGGGTGCGATCCAGTCAGTGAACTCGACCAGCTCGACTTTGAGGCCTTGTTTGGAGGCTTCTTCGACGGCGGCTTCCAGCGGGATGGCGAAGGCGGCGGTAGTGCCGACTTTTAGCGGGGCGTCGGCGGCGAAGAGTGTCGAGCTGAACAGGCCGAGGGCCAGGGCCAGTGCTTTGACTGGGTGGGACAGGAGTTTTTTGGTCATGATGGTTTTTCCAGTCAGTGCATAAATTTGGGGTGTCTGGTCGGGCCTCTTCGCGAGCAAGCTCAGCTCCTACAGGGATCGTGGTGCCTTGTAGGAGCAAAGCTTGCTCGCGAAGCTTTTAATGCCGGTACGAAGAGCCGGTGTGTTGCTCAGGCAGTTGCGCCGCACCGTGAAACAGCTTCTCGCGCAAGCTGCCGCTGTCGTACGCGGTCTTGTACGACCCACGCCGCTGCAACTCGGGAATCACCAGCTCAATAAAATCGACATAGCTTTCCGGCGTGACAATCCGCGTCAGGTTGAAACCATCCAGGCCGGTTTCAGCGATCCACGATTCCAGCTCATCCGCGACTTGCTCCGGCGAACCGACCACGGTGATGTAGCGGCCACCGAGCGCGTGCTGGTCGAGCAATTTGCGTCGCGTCCAGTCGTTGTTCTGCAGGTTTTTCGTCGCCGATTGAATGGCGTTGCTCTTTACGTACTGGATCGGTTCGTCGATTTCGTACTGAGAAAAGTCGATGCCGGTCGACGCGGAAAAATGCGCCACGCCGGCCTCGGCACTGGCGTAACTCAGGTACTCGGCATGCTTGGCCCACGCCGCTTCTTCGGTCGCGCCGACGATCACGTTGAGGCCCATGAACACCTTGATGTCCTCGGGATTGCGCCCGGCTTCAACGGCGCTGGCGCGCACCTTGTCGACCTGAACCTTGGTCGATGGCTTGTTCTGACCGCTGATGAACACGCACTCGGCGTGACGCCCGGCAAAGAGCAAACCGCGATCGGAACTGCCGGCCTGAAACAACACCGGCGTGCGCTGCGGTGACGGCTCGCAGAGGTGATAACCCTCGACCTGATAGAACTCGCCCTTGTGCTCGACCTTGTGCACTTTCTCCGGCTGCGCGTAGATCCGCTGCTCGCGATCGTTGAGCACTGCGCCGTTTTCCCAGCTGCCTTCCCAGAGTTTGTAGAGCACTTCCAGGTACTCATCGGCCTGATCGTAACGACGGTCATGCTCGACTTGTTCGCTGAGGCCCATGGCTTTGGCAGCGCTGTCGAGGTAGCCGGTGACGATGTTCCAGCCGACACGGCCGCGACTCAAATGATCGAGCGTCGACATGCGCCGGGCGAACAGATAGGGCGGCTCGTAGGTGAGATTCGCGGTGAGACCGAAGCCAAGGTTCTTGGTCACGGCGGCCATCGCTGAAACCAGCAGCAGCGGGTCGTTGACCGGCAACTGGATCGACTCTTTCAACGGCACATCGACCGAGTTCTGATAGACGTCGTACACACCAACGATGTCAGCGATGAACAGTCCGTCGAACAGCCCGCGCTCCAGCAATTGCGCCAGTTCCGTCCAATACTCAATGGTGTTGTAGCGCGTCGAGGTGTCGCGTGGATGCGTCCACAAGCCGTGGTTGATGTGGCCGATGCAGTTCATGTTGAACGCGTTGAGCAAGATCTTCTTTTTCGCCGCGCTCATCAGATCGTCCCTCGCAGTGGAGGGTTTTCATCGTTGAGGTAGTAGTTGCCGACGGCGTGATATTTCCAGCGCACCGGGTCGTGGAGGGTGTGCACGCGGGCGTTGCGCCAGTGACGGTCGAGGCCGTGCTCAATCAGCGTGGCCTGGCTGCCGGCCAGTTCGAACAATGTGCTGCCGGCGGCTAGGGAAATTTCAGTGCTGATCGCGCGGGCTTCGGCGACGGCAATCGATGCCGCAGCGACGGTTTCGGCGTTGCTCTCGGCTTGTGCAGCGTCGAGAAATTCGCCGGCGCGTTCGAGCAAGGCTTCGGTGGCGTGCAGACGAATGCTCAAGTGGCCGAAGCTTTTCAGGGTCAGCGGATCTTCGGTGGCTTTGTCGTTGCCGGAATCGATCCATGGCCGGGTTTTGCTGCGCACAAAGTGCAGCGCGTCTTCGTACGCGGCGCGGGCGATGCCGGTGTCGATGGCGGCGTGAAGGATCTGTGCCAACGGGCCAACCGTGGTCGGACGTTCGAACGCGCTTTGGAATGGCAACACGTCTTCAGCTGCGACATAGACGTCTTCAAACACCACCGAACCGCTGCCGGTGGTGCGCTGGCCGAAGCCGCTCCAGTCGTCGATCACGCTCAGCCCTTGGCTGTCACGCGGGACGAACGCCAGTTGCTGCACACCGTTTTCATCGACGACCGAGGTCGGGATGCGCTGCGCGTAAATCGCGCCGGTCGCATAGAACTTGCGGCCGTTGATGCGATAACCGTCGCCGTCGCGTTTGAGGCTGGTGACGCGATCGTGGGCGGTTTTGGTGCCCAGTTCCGCCAATGCATTACCGAAGCGCTGGCCGGCGAGTACTTCGGCGTACAGCCGTTGTTTTTGCGCGTGGCTGCCGTTTACCCGCAGCACTTCCAGTGCATAAAAATGGTTCTGTGGAATCTGCCCGAGCGAGCCGTCAGCCTGAGCGATCAGGGCGATGACTTTGGCCAGGGTGACGTTGGACACGCCAGCGCCGCCGTATTCCTTCGGCACGCTGATGCCCCACAGACCGGAGCGTGAAAATACATCGAGCTCCGGCAGTGGCAAGCGTCGTTCGCGGTCGCGCACGGCGCTGTCGCGTTTGAAGTCTTCGGCCAGGTCGCTGGCGACGATCAGGGCTTGTTCATCGCTGGTGATGACCGCGACGTGATGGGAAAAAGTCATAGGTTTCTCCATTGCACTTGAGAAAGTGTGCGGTCGTCAGATCCAGGAATGGCGAGCCGGTAGAGTGCCGTTGAGGCGATAGGCGCCGACCGCGTGATATTTCCAGCGCACCGGGTCGTGTAGCGTGTGCACGCGGGCGTTGCGCCAGTGACGGTCGAGGTTGAATTCGGCGAGGGTCGCGCGGCTGCCCGCGAGTTCGAACAGCTTTTCGCTGGCTTGCAGGGAGATCTCGGTGGTCAGCACTTTCGCTTCGGCCACGGCAATCGAAGCGCGCGCGGCGGATTCGGCGGTGAGCGGTGCTGCGTGCACCTGATCGAGCACTTTGCCGGCCTTGCGCAACAGCGCTTCGGCGGCATGCAGTTCGATTTTCAGTTTGCCGATGTCGGCGATCACGTAGAGGTCATCGCTGGCGCGTTCGACTTTGGCGTCGATCCATGGCCGTGCACGGGTTTTGACGAAATCGATGGCGTCGTCGATGGCGCCACGGGCGATACCGGCGTCGATCGCTGCTTGAATCAGCTGCGACACCGCGCCTTGGGTGTTGGGGATTTCGTTGATCTTCCAGTTGTCGACGACCAGGCTCGATTCGACGCGAACATTGTTCAGCAAAATCGTGCCGCTGGCGGTGGTGCGCTGACCGAAACCCGACCAGTCATCGACGATGCGCAAACCCGGGGTGCCGCGACGGACGAAGGCCAGCACTTGCTTGCCGTCATCGTTGAGCGCTTTGACTGCGACCCAGTGAGCGAACAGTGCGCCGGTGGAATAGAATTTTTGGCCGTTGATCACGTAATCGTCGCCGTCGGCGGTGATGCGCGCTTTCAATTCCAGGGTGTTTTTGGTGCCGCGTTCCGGGCCGGCATTGCCGATCCGCCAGCCTTCCAGAACGCTCTGGAACAGCTGTTTTTTCTGCGCTTCGGTGGCGCTGCCGAGCACCAGATTGATGATGCCGAACTGGTTCTGCGGAATCTGTCCCAACGCCGGGTCGGCGGCGGAAATGATCGCGAACACCTCGGCCAGGGTGACGAATGAAACCTGCGGGCCACCGTATTCGCGCGGGATGGCGATGCTGCCTAAACCACTGCGGGTGAACTGCTCGATTTCCGACCACGGCAGCTTGCGCTGCCGGTCGCGTTTGGCGGCCTGCAGGCGGGCAACTTGCGCCAGCTCATGGGCGGCCTTGATGGCTTGTGCGTCGTTGCGCAAAACCTGCGCGGGCAACAACAACGGGGCGATGTCCAGATCCGACTGGACGTTTGCGTCTGCCAGACTGGACATCAGTGCCGCTCCTTGGCTGCACGCAATGCCCTGGCGATCTGCACTGGGGTGATTGTGTTCCGGACCATACTACCTACCTCACATCTTATGAAAAACGCCGCAAAAGTGCGGCGAACGAAAGAATGTCCGGTGGTCCGGTTCATATACCCTAAGCGTGTATAAATATTAAATAAACTAACTTTTAGGAATATGCATAGAAGGGGTGATGGTCGGGTTGGTTAACAATATTTCTTTACCGACACGCGCTCTGTGGTGATTGGATTTTGTGGTGAGGGGATTCATCCCCGATGGGGCGCGCAGCGGCCCCGCTTCTAATGGGGCTGCTGCGCAGCCCATCGGGGAT
>NZ_JASCPK010000309.1:0-1278 GCF_029959385.1 Pseudomonas sp. PS01303 | reverse complement strand
TAGGAGCTGCCGAAGGCTGCGATCTTTTGATGTTGATTGTTAAATGCAAGATCAAAAGATCGCAGCCTTCGGCAGCTCCTACACTGGATCCGGGATTATTGCGTACCCGGTAACGCTCTCTTGATTGATCCAGGTTTGTACCTCACCCCCCGCAAGGCATAAGCTTCGCCCCCTACGACTTTCGTCTCATCTGCCGTTTTTTCAGGAAAGGCCCCATGTCCAGTCAGTTCCCCGAAGCACGTCCCCGCCGTCTGCGCCGCAATGCGAGCCTGCGCAGTCTGTTCCAGGAAACCGAATTCAGCCTGAACGACCTGGTGTTGCCGATCTTCGTCGAAGAAGAAATCGACGACTTCGTGCCGATCAAAAGCATGCCCGGCGTGATGCGTATTCCCGAGCGCAAACTGGCCAGCGAGATCGAGCGCTATGCGCGCGCCGGCATCAAATCGGTGATGACCTTTGGTGTGTCGCATCATCTGGACGGCAACGGCAGCGACACCTGGCGCGAAGACGGTCTGGTTTCGCGCATGTCGCGCATCGCCAAAGACGCTGTGCCGGACATGATCGTGATGTCCGACACTTGCTTCTGCGAATACACCGATCACGGCCACTGCGGCGTGATGCACAACCATGAAGTCGACAACGACCAGACCCTGATCAACCTCGGCAAGCAAGCCGTGGCCGCGGCCAGCGCTGGCGCTGATGTGATCGCGCCATCGGCGGCGATGGACGGTCAGGTGCGGGCGATTCGTCAAGCGCTGGACGCGGCCGGTTTCACCCAGGTTCCGATCATGGCCTATTCGACCAAATTCGCTTCGGCGCTGTATGGCCCGTTCCGTGAGGCAGGTGGCAGTGCGCTGAAGGGCGACCGCAAAAGCTATCAGATGAACCCGATGAACCGCCGCGAAGCACTGCGTGAGTCGTTGCTCGATGAGCAAGAAGGTGCCGACGCGCTGATGGTCAAACCGGCCGGTGCGTACCTGGACATCATCCGCGACATCCGCGAAGCCTCGAACTTGCCGTTGTCGGCGTATCAGGTCAGCGGCGAGTACGCGATGATCAAATTCGGCGCGCAGGCGGGTGCAATTGATGAAGATCGTGTGGTGCGCGAAAGCCTGGGCGCGATCAAGCGTGCGGGTGCGGATCTGATCTTTACCTACTTCGCGATGGACCTGGCCCTGGCCGGGATCTAAGCAACAGCGCAAATCAAAACTGTAGGAGTGAGCCTGCTCGCGAAGGCGTTGTATCAGTCAACATTGATGTCGGCTGATACAACGCCTT
>NZ_JASCPK010000308.1:0-1298 GCF_029959385.1 Pseudomonas sp. PS01303 | reverse complement strand
GACGGGTTGCGCAGCAGCCCCAAAAAATCTGGGCCTGCTGCGCAGTCCATCGGGGATAAATCCCCTCACCACAGGTTTTGTATTTGGCCTTGGGTCAGATGTGCACATCAGCCCTCAAGCATCTTCCGCGCTTCAGCAAAACACTTTTCAGCAATCGCCGAGCGCGGTTCGGTCTTGCGCATCACCATCCCCAACGGTGCGAGCACGCTGGCGTCCGGCAGGGTCATGAACGACAGATGTTCAATCGGCTCCTCCATTCCGCTGTCCAGCGGCATGATCGCGCAACAGAAACCCTGGTGAATCGCCTGTAACAACTGATAGGTCGAATCACTCTCCATGATCGGCTGCGGACTCAAGCCGCGACTGCGAAAACTCAGGTCGATGGATTTGCGGTAATGCATGCCGGTGGTGATCATGCCCAGCGGCAATTGCGCGGCTTCTTCCCAACTCATCTGAGTGCCTTCGAACTGGAAATGCCGGTTGTCGTAGAGCAATCCGACGCGGGTTTGACCGATCTCGAAAAACTCGAAATAGGCCGGATTGACGTGATCGAGATAGCACACGCCCAAGTCCAGCTGATTGTTGCCCAGACTGGCGATGATCTCGTCGGAGCTGAGCGAGGACAGGCTGAACTTCAACTCGGGATAAGACCCCGACAATCCCTGAATATAATCGACCGGATTGAAGCTGCTCAGCGGCACCAGACCCAGGCGCAAACTGCCGACCAGTTGCCCGCGACAGGCCGCCGCTTCGGCGAACAAACCATCATGCGCCGCCAGCAAGGTGCGGGCCCAGGCCAGTACGCGCTCGCCCGCCTCAGTAAACCCCTCAAAGCGCTGCCCACGATTGACCAGTACCAGATCCAGCTCCTCTTCGAGATTGCGCAGGCGCATCGACAGGGTCGGCTGAGTGATGTGGCAGCGGGCGGCGGCCTGACCGAAGTGACGGGTTTCGTCCAGTGCGATCAGGAATTTGAGTTGTTTGATGTCCACGACGGCACCTGCTCGATGGGATTTCTGGGTGGAGTATTGACGCAGATGCGTACCGCGCACCAAAGGTGCAGGGCGCGACGATCTCATTTGAGGGCGTATTCGTCCAATCGGAAGTGTTTAAAGGCTTATCGACCGCCGGCAAAGTGGCCGATGCGCAGCGTCTGGCGGACAGCGAACTCTTCAAAGCCCTGCAAAAAACACAACTGTAGGAGTGAGCCTGCTCGCGATAGCGGCAAGTCAGGCGACAACGATGTTGGCTGGCAATCCGCTTTCGCGAGCAGGCTCACTCCTACAAGGGTTTTGTGG
>NZ_JASCPK010000307.1:0-1304 GCF_029959385.1 Pseudomonas sp. PS01303 | reverse complement strand
CCGCGTCCTCAAACACCGCAAAATCAGTCGGAGCAGAGCTTGCTCGCGAAGGCGTCTATCCAGTCGAAATATGCATTGACTGTATTTACGCCTTCGCGAGCAAGCTCTGCTCCTACAGGGGGTTCAGGGGTCATCAATTTGATCAATCGTGCGGTCATTCAAACTGATTGGACGCGCCTTTCTGGCGCTCTTACTCTGCGCCGCCATTGCAGCCAACTAGACTCATCGGCGTGGCGCTGCACAACCGGTTGATCCGCCACGCCCCCATGCATAACCAGGGCAGAACAGCATGATCGTCCGACCCAAGATTCATCCCATTGCCATCCTCTTCACCCTCAAGGGTTCGATCGCCAAACGCATCGCCTTGCGCGCGCTGATGATCACGCTGTTGGCGTCGGCCATTGTGCTGGTGGAAATCCTCCATCCGAGCTATTTCGCCAGTGTCAGCGCGACGCCGTTTACGCTGCTCGGTTTGTCGCTGTCGATCTTCATGAGTTTTCGCAACAACGCCTGTTATGACCGCTGGTACGAAGCGCGCAAGGCGTGGGGCGAGGTGATCGTGCACATTCGCTCGATCATTCGCGAAACCCACGGCATCCGTGACTCCGCCGAGCGCAAGCCGTTGCTGCTCAATCTGTGTGGCTTCGCCCATGCGCTGAACGCCCGGTTACGTAAAGAAAGCGAAGCGGATGCCAGCAGCCAATGGGTCATGCCCAAGCCCGATCCGCAGACGCCCGACTACAGCGGGCGAATTCTGCAAACGGTTGGCCAGCAGTGCTCTGATCTGCATGAAAGCGGTGAGCTGACGGAGTGGCGCTACATGCTGCTCGCCAATCACCTGACCAGCCTGACCCAAGCGCAGGCGGTGTGCGACCGGATCAAAACCACGCCGCTGCCGTTTCCCTACACGCTGTTGCTGCATCGCACGATTTATCTGTTCTGCATCCTGTTGCCCTTCGCCATGGCCGAACCGTTGGGCTGGTTGACGCCACTGTTCACAGCGATTGTCAGCTACACGTTTTTTGGCCTCGACGCGATTGCCGATGAGTTGGAAGACCCGTTTGGCCGCGACGAAAACGACCTGCCCACGGATGCGCTGGTACGCACGCTGGAGCGCGACATTCTCTGGGAGCTCGGCGCAGAAATGCCGCCGGCGCTTAAGCCTGTGGACTATGTCTTGAGCTGACCCCAAATTTCCCCAACCCCCCAATATAGACGAGCACCACAAAACCCTTGTAGGAGTGAGCCTGCTCGCGAAAGCGGATTGCCAGCCAACATCGTTGTCGCCTGACTTGCCGCTATCG
>NZ_JASCPK010000306.1:0-1354 GCF_029959385.1 Pseudomonas sp. PS01303 | reverse complement strand
GGGGCGGGTGGGGGGGGGCCCCCCCCATCACACCCCCCCCCCCCCCCGCCCCCCCCCCCCCCCCCCCCCCCCGCTCCCACAGTTGACCGCGTTCCAATGTGGGAGCGAGCTTGCTCGCGAAGGGGCCAGCCGACCCAGCGCTTTACTCTTTGACACTCATGTATTCCTTAGCCCACAGGATGTATTCCTCAGGCTGGGTATAGGTGTGCGTCAATTCGGTCGCGCTCAGATCCGATGCCTGAGTGAAAATCTGCCGCTGTTCGCGCAGGCTGTCGTACGTCGCCTTGATCGCCGCAAAGTACGCGCCATGACCGTCGATGGTCACGCGCACGCCGAGCTCGGCCAGACGCTTGTCGTCGCGCAGCGCCGGGTTGCCGTAGGTGACCAGCATCAGCGGCACGGTCAGGTGTTCAGCGATCTGTTCTAGTTGATCGAAGTCTTGAATGCCAACCATGCAGATGCCGTCGGCGCCCGCCGCTTGGTATTGCTTGGTGCGGCTGATGATTTCCTGGTTGGGCAGGATGCCGGCGTTGGTGCGCGCGATGATCGCCATTTCCGTGTCGACCCGGGCTTCCAGTGCCGCGCGAATCTTGCCGACGCCTTCGGCCACGGTGATCAGGTCGGTGGATTTGCGGCCGAATTGCGCGGGCAGCAAGGTGTCTTCGATGGTCAGGGCGGCGACACCGGCGCGCTCCAGTTCGACGATGGTGCGCATCACGTTGAGGGCGTTGCCGTAGCCGTGGTCGGCGTCGGCGATTACCGGCAATTGCGCAACGCGGCCGATACGGGTGGCCTGTTCGGCGAACTCGCTGAGGGTGATCAGGGCAAAGTCAGGGGCACCGAGCACCTGCAACGAGGCCACGGAACCACCGAGAATCCCCACTTCAAAACCCAGGTCAGCGGCGATGCGGGCCGACATCGGGTCGAACACCGATGCTGTGTGGTAGCAAGTGTCGGAGGCCAGCAACTGACGGAAGTTACGGCGCAAATCTTGATGAGAAAGCCTGGACATACGAGTTCCACCAATACAAAGGAATGGAAAGGCTTGAGCAAATGTGTCAACGCCGAAGGTTTAAAAGGCTATCACGCGAATGGGTCAAGGATCATGACGAATTTGCGCGGCTGGTCAGGCGGGGAGCCGTTTGCTGAAAGGTATCACCTGTGGGCAGGGGATTTGTCTGTGCTCAGGAAATTTCTGAAGTGAGGAGATTTTTTGAGGAGTGGAGATTACTGTGGCGAGGGGATTTATCCCCGATCGGCTGCGAAGCAGTCGTAAGACCGGCAAATGCGGTATGTCTGGAAGAATGAGGTGGCTGGTTTTGGGGCCGCTTCGCAGCCCAGCGGGGATAAATCC
>NZ_JASCPK010000304.1:0-1475 GCF_029959385.1 Pseudomonas sp. PS01303 | reverse complement strand
ATGTTACCTGTATCCAACTGTTGCGGCGACCCGTAAGACCCAATCGCGAGCAGGCTCACTCCTACAGGGGAATGCATTTCAAATGTAGGAGTGAGCCTGCTCGCGAAGACGCCAGTCCGGCCCCCCATCACCCCACTGTTGCCCACCCAACATGCAGCCAACAAATCTCTTTCTGCAAAACATCTGCACAACCGACAAACCCAACAGAACCGGGCATTTTCAGGCTGGCACACTTGCTGCTCTACCTCTCCCATCTCCCAAAACATCCCGAGGACACGCCAATGAGCCAGCAACCCGTCAAATTTGCCTACTGGGTGCCAAACGTCAGCGGTGGGCTGGTGGTCAGCAAGATCGAACAGCGCACCGATTGGGGCATCGACTACAACCGCAAACTGGCGCAGATCGCCGAAGCCGCCGGGTTTGAATACGCGCTGACGCAGATCCGCTTCACCGCCGGTTATGGCGCCGAGTTCCAGCATGAGTCGGTTGCGTTCAGTCATGCACTGCTGGCCGCGACGACCAAGCTCAAAGTCATCGCCGCGCTCCTGCCCGGCCCGTGGCAGCCGGCGCTCGCGGCGAAGCAACTGGCGACCATCGATCAACTCACTAACGGCCGCATCGCGGTGAACATCGTCAGCGGCTGGTTCAAAGGCGAGTTTCAGGCGATTGGCGAGCACTGGCTGGAGCACGACGAACGTTATCGCCGTTCCGAAGAATTCATTCGCTGCCTGCGCGGTGTATGGAGTCAGGACAACTTCACCTTTCGCGGCGACTTCTACCGTTTCGACCATTACAGCCTGAAACCGAAACCGCTTGGGCGGCCGGAAATCTTTCAGGGCGGCAGCTCGCGGGCAGCACGGGACATGGCGGCAAGGGTCTCGGACTGGTATTTCACCAACGGCAACAGCGTCGAAGGGATCAAGGCGCAGGTTGACGATATTCGTGCCAAGTCAGCGGCGAATAATCATTCGGTGAAGATTGGTGTGAATGCGTTCGTGATTGCCCGCGACACCGAAGAAGAAGCGCGAGCGGTGTTGGCGCAGATCATCGATCAGGCCGATCCGCAAGCGGTGAACGCGTTTGGCGATGCGGCGAAACAGGCGGGCAGGGCGTCGCCGGAGGGTGAAGGCAACTGGGCGAAATCAACCTTTGAGGATCTGGTGCAGTACAACGATGGCTTCAAGACCAATTTGATTGGTACGCCGTTACAGATCGCCGAGCGGATCGTGGCGTTGAAAGCGGTGGGTGTGGATCTGGTGCTGGCGGGGTTTCTGCACTTTCAGGAAGAAGTGGAATATTTCGGTGAGCGGGTGTTGCCGCTAGTGCGCGAACTCGAATCCGAAAAAACCGCCGCCGTTGCCTGAACACCACAAATCCCCTGTAGGAGCTGCCGAAGGCTGCGATCTTTTGATCTTGAAAACAACATCAAAAGATCGCAGCCTTCGGCATCTCCTACAGGGGACGGTGTTTACAGG
>NZ_JASCPK010000303.1:0-1624 GCF_029959385.1 Pseudomonas sp. PS01303 | reverse complement strand
CGGTTAGATAGTCGCTGATTTTTAGGGCCTCTTCGCGAGCAGGCTCGCTCCTACATTTGAAACGCGTTCCCCTGTAGGAGTGAGCCTGCTCGCGATAGCGGTAGAGGCCTAAGCGCTGACCTTAAGCCCTATCAAGCCAATGATGATCAACGCCACACTCGCCAGCCGAATCAACGCCATCGATTCGCCAAACAATATGATCCCGGCAATCACCGTGCCCACGGCACCGACCCCAGTCCAGATCGCATACGCCGTGCCCAGCGGCAATTCCTTCATCGCAAGGCCGAGCAGGCCAAGGCTGATGGCCATGGCCGCAACGGTCAGTGCAGTAGGGAGTGGACGGCTGAAGCCATCGGTGTATTTCAGGCCAACGGCCCAGCCGACTTCGAACAGGCCGGCGAAAAACAGAATGATCCAGGACATGAGAGACCTCCATCGATTGACGGGGTCGTCCCCAGATTAATGACTCGATCGAGCCGCGAGGTCGTCCTCGCGTTGCGCGATAGTTTGACGAGCATTAACCCGGGGATCAAGTTTCAGCTCAGTCGGCAGCCTGTTGCGCCAACGCCTCGCGATCTTCCTTCTCGCTCATGCGGCGGAAGTAGGTCGACAGCAGCGCACCGGAAATATTGTGCCAGACACTGAACAACGCGCTCGGCACTGCCGCCAGTGGCGAGAAGTGCGCACTGGCCAACGCGGCGCCCAATCCCGAGTTCTGCATGCCGACTTCCAGCGCCAGCGATTTGCGCTGAGCCAACGGCAGCTTGAACAGGCGGCCGGTGAAGTAACCCAGCAGATAACCGAAGCTGTTGTGCAGCATCACCACGGCCATGATCAGCAGACCGGATTCGGCAATTTTTGCCTGGCTGGCGGCGACCACGGCAGTGACGATAATCACGATGCTGACCACCGACACCAGCGGCAACACATCCACCGCATGACGAACCTTGTCGCCAAGCAGACGCTGGGCAACCACGCCGAGAATGATCGGCAACAGCACCACTTGCAGGATCGACCAGAACAGTTCCATGAACGACACCGGCAACCACGCCGAAGCCAGCAGCCAGATCAGCGCCGGGGTCAGCAGCGGAGCGAGGAGGGTGGTAACGGCGGCGATGGCCACCGACAACGCCAGATCGCCGCGGGCCAGCCAGGTCATCACGTTGGACGAGGTGCCGCTCGGGCAGCAGCCGACCAGAATCACGCCGACGGCGATTTCCGGCGGCAGCTGAAACAGCTGGCAAAGCAACCACGCCACGCCGGGCATGATCACGAAGTGTGCAACCACGCCCAGTGCCACACGCCATGGATGGCGGGCAACGGCAGCGAAGTCGTCGAGTTTGAGGGTCAGGCCCATGCCGAACATCACCAGCCCGAGCAACGGCACGATCGCGCCTTTAAGGCCGAGGAACCATGCCGGTTGCAAAAACGCGATGACCGCGAATATCAGAACCCAGTAAGCGAAGGTATTGCCGACAAAGCGGCTGAGTGCAGCCAGTGCGCGCATGGCTTGTTCCTTATTGTTAGTTACACCACAAAACCAAATGTAGGAGTGAGCCTGCTCGCGATGGCGGTCGTTCAGTCAACATTAATGTTGAATGTCAGTCCCTCATCGCGAGCAGGC
>NZ_JASCPK010000302.1:0-1663 GCF_029959385.1 Pseudomonas sp. PS01303 | reverse complement strand
GGGCTTGCTCGCGAAGGCGGTGTATCAATCAGCAATGATGTTGACTGACCCACCGCTTTCGCGAGCAAGCCCGCTCCCACAAGGGTTTTATGCCGACCGGACGATCCGGTTTACGGCATCACCGGCGGCGTATACGCCAATGTCGTCCCCAGCGCCCACAGCAAAAACAGCACCAGTGGCGTGTGCACCAGCAGTTGCACGAACGAGAAGCCGATCAGATCCCGTGCCTTTAGTCCGAGCACGCCCAGCAGCGGCAGCATGTAGAACGGGTTGATCAGGTTCGGCAGCGCTTCGGCCGCGTTGTAGATCTGCACCGCCCAGCCGAGGTGGTATTGCAGATCGTTGGCGACCTGCATCACGTACGGCGCTTCGATGATCCACTTGCCGCCACCCGACGGGATGAAGAAGCCGAGAATCGCCGAGTACACGCCCATCAGCAGCGCATAGGTGTCGTGGGAGGCGATGCTGACGAAGAACGTCGAGATGTGGTGCGCCAGCGTCTGCGCATCGGCGCCTTTGACCGTGGTCATCAGTGCGGCAATCGAACCGTACAGCGGGAACTGGATCAGCACGCCGGTGGTGGTCGGCACCGCGCG
This sequence comes from Pseudomonas sp. PS01303, assembly GCF_029959385.1. Taxonomy (NCBI): domain Bacteria; kingdom Pseudomonadati; phylum Pseudomonadota; class Gammaproteobacteria; order Pseudomonadales; family Pseudomonadaceae; genus Pseudomonas; species Pseudomonas sp. PS01303. The sequence goes on along the minus strand of NZ_JASCPK010000302.1, from coordinate 1,067 downwards.
CGACACCGCATCGAGGAAGCTGCGCGGGCGCCAGTGCAGGAGCGCGCCGAGCATGATGAACAGGAAGTTGTAGGTGTTCAGCCCGGAAATCGCGGTGATCGCCGGTTTGGTCGAGAACTCGTGGAACAACCATCCCGCCGCCAGCAGCACCAGCACGATGATCAGCAGTGGGCTGTGTTCAAGCCATTCGCCCGGGCGAGTGCGTGGTTGCAGCGGCGGCAGGTTGAAGGCCGGGTCGATGCCGCAGGCCTTGGCGTCCCGTGCTGAGTTCGGGCCGGGCGCGGTGGCGTAAGCGATGATGATCGAGATCACGATCAGCGCCAGCAGCATCACGCCGGACTGCCAGAGGAAAATCGTTTCGGTGAACGGGATCACTCCGGTGATCGACAGGATCGACGGCGGCAGGCTGCCCGGGTTGGCCTGCAACTGTGCGGCCGACGACGACAGGCCCAAGGCCCACACGGCGCCAAGCCCCAGATAGGCAGCGGCCCCGGCGGCGCGGTAATCCATTTTCAGATCGGTGCGGCGGGCGAGGGCGCGTACCAGCAAACCGCCGAACACCAGCGACAGGCCCCAGTTGAGCAGCGACGCAACCATCGAAATCAGTGCGACCCAGGCCACGGCGGAACGACCGTTTTTCGGGATGCGCGCCAGACGATCGATCAGTTTCACGGCGGGTGGCGAGCTGGCGACGACGTAGCCGCCGATCACCACGAAGGCCATTTGCATGGTGAAGGGGATCAGGCTCCAGAAGCCGTCACCGAAAGCCATCGCGGCGTCGGTGGGTTTGGCGCCCATGGCCATTGTCGCCAGCGCGACGATGATGACGGCCAGCGCGGCGAACACCCAAGAGTCGGGAAACCAGCGTTCGGCGAAGTTGGAACAGCGCAAGGCGAAGCGCGCGGAGCGGCTATCTTCGATATCAGCGGCCACAGAAGTACCTCGGATTTTTTATGGTTATTTTGGGTCTGGCAGGCGAAACACATATCCCCTGTAGGAGTGAGCCTGCTCGCGATAGCGTCCGTTCATTCAACATGTGCATTGACTGACCTGGCGCCATCGCGAGC
>NZ_JASCPK010000301.1:0-1670 GCF_029959385.1 Pseudomonas sp. PS01303 | reverse complement strand
GCGTTGTGTCAGTAACATCATCGTTAAATGACACACTGCTATCGCGAGCAGGCTCACTCCTACAAAAAACAAAAAGCCCGCCATGGTGTGAACCTCGGCGGGCTTTTTTGTGGCGGAGATCTTTTCCCCCTCACCCCAACCCTCTCCCCCAAGGGGGCGAGGGGAAAGGGAGCTGATCTGTGTGCTGTTCAAAACGAGTGTTCGACTTGATATTTCAGGTCGGTGCAGCTCGAACAAACAACTCCGTCAGTCCCCTCTCCCTCCGGGAGAGGGTTAGGGTGAGGGGCTTCTGGCCGCTTAGAACGCGCCCATGTAATCGCGCTTGCCCACTTCCACACCGTTATGACGCAGCAGCGCATACGTGGTGGTGACGTGGAAGAAGAACTGCGGCAGGCCGTAAGTCAGCAAGTACGACTGACCGCTGAAGCGCTTCTCTTTCGGCGTGCCCGGACGGGTCACAATTTCAATGCCTTCCTTGCCATCGATCTGCTCTGGCTTGATCTCGCCGATGAAGGCCAAGACCTTGGCGATCAGCGCTTGCAGCTCGGCGAAGGAGGTTTCAGTGTCGTCGTACTTCGGCAGTTCGACTTCAGCCAGACGCGCGGAAACGCCTTTGGCGAAATCGACGGCGATCTGTACCTGACGGGTCAGCGGGAACATGTCCGGGAACAGACGCGCTTGCAGGAACGCGTTCGGGTCGATGTTTTTCTCGGTGGCGTGGGCTTCAGCCTTTTTCAGCACATCGCTCAGGGCGTTGAGCATTTGTTGAAAAACCGGGACGGATGCGGCGTACAGGGAAATGGTCATGGCAGTCTCGTGTGGTGGCTGGGTGGAACAAGGAGGCGATTATAGCCATGCTTTGATGACCACACGGCTTGCCTTTTGTTTGGCAAGGATTAGGCTAGGCGGCTTCGACTGCAGAGGGAACGCGCGATGACCACAGAACCAGAATCCACCTTCGACGAGCCACGGCTCAACGCCACGGAAATCCGCATCCTCGGCTCGTTGATCGAGAAACAGGCGACCAGCCCGGAAACCTATCCGCTGACCCTCAACGCGCTGGTCACGGCGTGTAACCAGAAAACCAGCCGCGAACCGGTGATGAACCTGACCCAGGGCCAGGTCGGACAGAGCCTGCGCGCCCTCGAAGGTCGCGGTTTTGCCAAACTGGTCATGGGCAGCCGCGCCGACCGCTGGGAGCACAAGGTCGACAAGGCGCTGGAACTGGTGCCGGCGCAGGTGATTCTCAGTGGTTTGATGTTTCTGCGCGGCCCGCAAACCGTCAACGAACTGCTGACCCGCAGCGGCCGCATGCACGATTTCGAAGATGCCGAGCAGGTGGTGCATCAACTTGAGCGCCTGATCGCGCGCGGGTTGGCGGTGTTGATTCCACGTCAGGCCGGGCAGCGCGAGGATCGCTTTACCCATGCGCTGGGCGATCCGGCGGATATCGAGGCGATTCTGGCGGCGCGCAGTAATCCGCAGGAGCGCGGTGCGAGTGGCGGTGTTTCGCTTGAGCGTATCGAAGAGCTGGAAGCACGCATTGCCGCGCTGGAAGAGCGCCTGGCCCGCCTCGAATAACCAACATAAACCCCTTGTAGGAGTGAGCCTGCTCGCGATAGCGGTGTGTCAGTCACATTATCTTTGAATGACACACCGCTATCGTGAGC
>NZ_JASCPK010000300.1:0-1773 GCF_029959385.1 Pseudomonas sp. PS01303 | reverse complement strand
GCTCGCGATAGCGGTCTGTCAGTGACATGAATGTTGGCAGATATACCGATATCGCGAGCAGGCTCACTCCTACAATGGGTTCTGCGGTGTGTCTGGTGTCATGTGTGTTTCATGATGTCGTGCTTAAGTTTTCCTTTTCTCAGGGAGAACAGCATGAGCGATTTCAATCTCGGTCGCCGGCGTGTCATGCAAGGGATCGGCGCCGGGCTGTTGCTGCCGGGGCTGGCGCCGGCGGTGATTGCTTCGGTCAAGGATCGTCCGCAGTTGACCGATGGCGTGCAGTCCGGCGACCTGCTCGGCGATCGCGCGATGATCTGGAGTCGCAGCGATCGCCCCGCGCGCATGGTGGTCGAGTGGGACACCCGCAGCCTGTTCAGTAACCCGCGTAAATTCATCTCGCCACTGGCCGACGCGCGTACTGATTTCACTGCCCGCGTCGAGCTCACCGGGCTGCCCGCCAATCAGGCGATTTTCTATCGCGTGTACTTCGAAGACGCCCAGACCGGCGTCGCCAGCGAGCCGTGGTTCGGCCATTTGCGCAGTGTGCCGGCGGCCAGACGCGATATCCGTTTTGTCTGGAGCGGCGACACTGTCGGCCAGGGCTTCGGCATCAACCCCGACATCGGCGGCATGCGCATCTACGAAGCCATGCGCCTGCGCCTGCCGGACTTCTTTATCCACAGCGGCGACACCATCTACGCCGACGGCCCGGTGCCTGCGCAGCTCACCACCGAAGGCGGGCGCATCTGGCGCAACCTCACCACTGAAGCGAAGAGCAAAGTCGCGCAAACCCTCGACGATTATCGCGGTAACTATCGCTACAACTTGATGGACGAAAACATCCGCCGCTTCAACGCCGAAGTGCCGCAGATCTGGCAGTGGGACGACCATGAAGTGGTCAACAACTGGTCGCCGGGCAAGCAACTGGATGAGCGTTATCAGGAAAAAGATATCCACACCTTGGTGGGACGCGCACGGCAGGCGTGGCTGGAAAATGCGCCGATGCGTTTGCAGGCCGCCGACGGTGGCGGACGGATTTATCGCAAACTCAGTTACGGGCCGATGCTTGATGTGTTTGTGCTGGATATGCGCAGTTATCGCGAGGCGAATGACGACAATCTGGGCGCGGAGAAACCGTTTCTCGGGCGTGAACAACTGGATTGGCTCAAGCGTGAATTGAAGGCGTCGAAGGCACAGTGGAAAGTCATTGCTGCGGACATGCCGATCGGGCTTGGCGTGCCGGACGGTGAAGTCAGTCCGGGTGTGGCGCGATGGGAAGCGGTGGCCAATGGCGACCCCGGCCCGGCTCAGGGGCGTGAACTGGAAATCGCCGAATTGCTCGGATTCCTGCGCGCGCAGCAGGTGCGCAACTTCGTCTTTTTGACGGCGGACGTGCATTACTGCGCGGCGCATCACTATCACCCGGATCGGGCGGCGTTTCAGGATTTCGAGCCGTTCTGGGAATTTGTTGCGGGGCCGTTGAATGCCGGGAGTTTCGGGCCGAATCCGCTGGATAAAACCTTTGGGCCGCAGGTGGTGTTCGAGAAGGCACCGGCGGTGCAGAACACCTCGCCGTTTGCCGGCTTTCAGTTTTTTGGTGAGGTGAATATTGAAGGGCAGAGCGGGGAGATGAGTGTGGTGTTGCGGGATCTGGATGGGGTGGCGGTTTTCGAGCAAAAACTACAACCGGTTTGACCACCACTGTAGGAGCTGCCGCAGGCTGCGATCTTTTGATTTTGCTTTTGAAAAGATCAAGATCAAAAGATCGCAGCC